>CAVDQP010000025.1:2384-12169 GCA_963611245.1 Holdemanella biformis | reverse complement strand
GTCGGCCGACTAAAGAGAGAGATTTTTTATTCAATTTGACTTTTGTTTTTACTTTTTGAGACAATCTTTTTATACTTTCTGAAGAATATGAAAAATAAACTTTTGACCTAGTATAAAGAGAAAGGTTTAAAATGGCTACAAAAAAGAAAGCAGTCGGCAGGAAATTTTTTCTTTTCAGTGTTCTTGTGTGTTTTTTCGTCGGTCTTTGTTTTTCTTATTTCAAGAAAAAAGAGCCGCCGGTTGAAATAGACCGCGTTGGTTTAAGTGAGGCTTTTATCAAAGAACATCAGAAAAAAGACGGTTTTTTCGAATACGAGTTTGATTTTGTCTCAGGCGAGTTAACCCCGTGGGATAATTTGATACATCAGGCACAAACGGCGTATGTTTTATCTTTGATTTCTCCGTCTTCTTCAGAGGTTTTTAAAGCGTTGAAGGCTTTTGAAAATTCTTCTTTGGAAACAAATTACGGGGGGCGTTTTCTGTCTTTTTACGCCATGCAGCCGGAACTGGTTCGTCCGGCGTATTCTTCTTTGGAAAAAAGAGGGGCGGAAGCCGTCGCCACGGGGTTTGCTCTTTTAACGTTGCAAAATTATGAACAAGCGTCCGCAGATGAAAACACTTTCGCGACGGTCAAAAAAGATTGGCTGGACGGCGTGACGGGCTTTACGGACGATCCGGTGTCGTCTGTGCCGTCGATGTTATGGTATGTGATGGCGGAATTGAAACAGACGCGGAAAAATTCCGCTTACAGTTCTTTGTCCATTTTAGATCGTTCTTTTTTAAATTCGGCGGTGCAAAAGGAAGGTCTTTTGTCCGAAGAAGATTATGCTTTTAAGGTTTTGGCGGCCTTAAAACGGTATGAACAAACAAAAAAAGAGACGTTTTTACGGTATGTTTCTTCCGTGACGGATTCTTTTTTGAAGAAAAACGCTTTCGGACAGGACGGTATGAAAAACAGGTGTCTTTTGTCCATGGCTTTGCGTTTTTCTGCCAAAGAAGAGGCGTTGTCCCGTGCTCAAATAGAAGAAGAACTGTCGTCGAGTTTTTTCATTTTGCCGGATCAAAAATGGATTTCATTAGGAGGCGGGCGCGCGTTGTATTCGCCTGTGATAAAGGATTACGCGGGTTCTTTTATTGAAGGGAGCCGCTTGCCGAAAATCAGAATCGATCAGACGGCAAAATGTCTTTGGATGATGTTGTCCGAAAAAACAGGGACTTTTGATGTTGTTTTTCAACTAAAAGAAACAAAAAATAAGGCGGGGCTATCCGCAGGGGAGGAAAAATGATTCTTTTTTTCGGTTCGGATTCTTTAATGGCTGAAAATTTACGGAATTGCTTTGATAAAGAAGTGCAAATCGTGCGGGACGAAACGGATTTGACGGACGAATACGCCAAAGCGGAATGTTTTATCGTGGACGAGGAGGCGGATTTTTGTAAAAAATGGCTGGCAAAGGGCTTTCAAGGCCGGATTCTCCTCCTGCTTTCAAAAGACAAAAAAGAAGTTTTGTCTTCTTCTTTGCCACCGGAAGTGTTACTTATTTCAAAGCCTTTTTATTTAAGGGATTTAAAAAAACAAGTCGAAACTGTTTTAAAACAAGCTTCTTTGAAAGAGATTTCTTTTTCGGGGTATGTTCTGGATCCTTGGTTGAAAACATTGTCGGGGGAAAAATTGCACGAGACCGTTAAATTAACGGAAAAAGAAGTCGACCTTTTGCAATATCTTTGTCAAAAGCAGGAAAGCCCCGTTTTAAAAGAAACGCTGTTGGAAAAAGTATGGGAATATTCGCCGGAAATGACAACACACACGTTGGAAACGCATATTTACAACTTGCGTCAAAAAATGCACGATGAGGAAGGACGGATTCTTCAAAACACGGAAGACGGGTATTGTTTGAAAATCTGAAAAAAAGTGAAAATTTCAGAAAAAGCGTTTTTCTCAATCTTTTTTTTCTTCGACGGGGGAAGAAATGTCGATGGAATATCCGGAAGAACGCACGGTGCGGATAAAATCTTCACCGGCTTTGTTCAAAGCGCGGCGCAGTCGGCGAATATGAACATCAACGGTGCGCAATTCGACGTGGATATTTTCGCCCCACACCTCTTTCAAAAGGTTTTCTCTTGAAAACACAAGTTGAGGTTTTTTCATCAGACAGGCCAAAAGTTTAAATTCCGTCGGGCCTAAATGAACCAGTTTATCGCCTCTTTTCACATGTTTTTTTTCAAAATCCAAAACAATGTCCGCGTAACAAAGCGTTTTTATCGGCGGTTTCGGCGGCATACGGCGCAACAAGGCTTTAATCCGCGCCAAAAGTTCGGGGAGGGAAAAAGGTTTTGTCACATAATCATCGGCGCCGGCGGTGAATCCTTTGACTTTATCTTGCTCTTCCCCTCTGGCTGTCAGCAGAAGAATGGGAATTCGCCCGATTTGAGGTTGTTTGCGAATCTCTCGGCAAAGGTCAATGCCGCTGATTTTAGGCAACATCCAATCCAACAAAATCAAAGAGGGCTCTTGTTTTTCAACATTGTCAAGAGCTTCTTTTCCGTCTGAAAAAGCAACGGTGTCATAGCCGGCTTTTTCTAAATTATAGGTCAAAATCGTGACGAGAGCCTGTTCGTCTTCCACAATCATAATTTTGTCCGCCATGGCGTGTTCTCCTTTTGTTTTCTTGTGCCGACAGAAAAAAACAACAAAGGCAAAAAAAAGCTTTTTATCTTCGCGTTTTATTTCCCTTTTAAAAGTTTGATGTTTTCCGCATAATTCTTTGTTTTAAAAACAGCCGTTCCGGCGACTAAAATATCGGCGCCCGCGTTGATGACCTGCGGCGCTGTTTTTTCGTTAATGCCGCCGTCCGCCTCAATAAGAATAGAGGTGTTCGCGGTCATTTCTTTTATTTGCCGGATTTTTTCCAGTTGTTCTGGTATCAAAGTTTGTCCGCCGAATCCGGGTTCCACCGTCATAACCTGCACTTGTCCGATAAAGGGCAGGTAAGGAATGAGTGCTTTGGGTGACGTTTTCGGCCTCAGAGAAAGACCGGCGGTCATTTTCAATTCTTTTATTCGGCAAAGCAAAGAAGTCAGATTCTTTGTTCCGCCTAACTGTTTTGCCAATTCCACATGAATGGTTAAAATGTCGGCGCCGGATTTTTGAAAAGCGTCAAAAAACATTTCCGGATCGGTCATCATCAGATGAACATCAAACGGTTTTTGACTATACGGGCGCAACGCCTTTACGACCGCGGGACCGATGGTTAAGTTGGGAACAAAATGCCCGTCCATAATATCCAGATGAATCAAATCCGCGCCGGCCGTGTCAACGGCGGTTAACTCTTCCCCCAAACGGGAAAAGTCGGCGGATAAAAGACTTGGAGCGATTTGAACCATTTTTATTCTCTTTTTATTTGTTGTTTCTGCTTGTTCTCGATGTTTTTACTTTTAAGATATGCCGTTGATGATGAAAAGCGTTCAAAGCCGTCGTATAACGATTCAAAAATAAGAAAAAGGCGCTTTTTAAATGATTCGTCCGATTTTTTCTTAGAAAAAAAGGAGGCTATCAAAAGTCAAAAGCGCCTTTTGCGGTTGAAAAACCGTTACCCGATTTTCGGCGCCAATTCACCGGCTTTATACCGTTTGGCCATCTCTGCCAAAGGAATTGCCTTAATCTTTCCGGCATATCCGGCGGAACCGAATTGTTCGTATCTTATCTCGCAAACTTTTTGAATCGCCTCAATCGCCGGCTTTAAATATTTGCGCGGATCAAATTCTTCAGGGTGTTCCGTAAAGATTTTGCGGATAGCGCCCGTCATCGCCATGCGGCAATCGGTGTCGACGTTGACTTTGCGAACGCCGTATTTGATTCCTTCCTGAATTTCTTCAACGGGAACGCCGTAAGTTTGAGGCATATTGCCGCCGTATTGATTGATAATGTCTTGTAAATCTTGCGGAACGGAAGAGGAGCCGTGCATTACCAAAGCGACATTCGGCAATTTGGCGTGAATTTGTTTAATGGTGTCAATGGACAGGATAGCGCCGTCCGGTTTGCGCGTGAATTTATACGCGCCGTGAGATGTGCCGATGGCAACGGCCAAAGCGTCAACCGATGTTTCTTTAACGAATTTGACGGCATCTTCCGGATCGGTCAAAAGTTGTTTTTTGGACAAGGAACCTTCCGCTCCGTGCCCGTCTTCTTTGTCCGCTTTGCCGGTTTCCAAAGAACCGATAACGCCTAATTCGCCTTCAACGGAAACGCCGATGTCATGAGCAACGGAGACGACTTCCTTCGTGACTTGCGCGTTGTATTCGTGAGAGGCGGGCGTTTTGCCGTCCGCTTGCAAAGACCCGTCCATCATGACGGACGTAAAACCGTTCATCATCGCGCTGAAACAAACGGCAGGGCTGGGACCGTGATCCTGATGCACGCAAATCGGCAAATCCGGATACATTTCCACACCGGCCATCATCAAATGTTTCAACACGGCGTCGTTGGCATAGGCCCGCGCGCCTTTGGACGCTTGAATAATCACCGGCGACTGCACGCGATTCGCGGCGGCCAAAACGGCGAGTATTTGTTCCATATTGTTCACGTTAAAAGCCGGAATCCCGTAATTGTATTCGGCGGCGTGATCTAAAAGCTGTCTTAAACTGACAAGTGCCATTATTTTTCTCCTTAACTTGATTAAAAATGAAAATAAAGTTTTCTCTTATCTCTATACCTGTTTTTCAAGGTGTTGTAAAACTTTTTCCGTAATTTTTTCCGGCGTAAAGCCAAAATATTCCATCAGTTTTCCGGCCGGCGCGGAAGATCCGAAACTTTCCATTCCGATAACTTTTCCGCCGTCGCCCGTGTATTTTTCCAACCCGAAGGGGGACAATGCTTCAATGAAAAAACGAGGTTTATTGCCAAGGACGGCTTTTTTGTAAGATTCTTCCTGATGGTCGAACAATTCCGTGCAAGGCATGGACACAACCGCCGCCGACAATCCTTTTTCTTTCAACAAAGATTGCACCTGAACGGCCAAAGAAACTTCCGAACCGGTGGCTATCAAGGTGAGTTGCCGTTTTTGTCCTTCCGCTTGAGAGGATAAAAGATAGCCTCCTTTCAAACACATATTTTCATCTGCTTTTTGCCTGAGTAAAGGCAGCGCCTGCCTTGAAAGAGCCAACACCGACGGTTTGTCCTTTGTTTTTAAGGCGATTTCCCAACATTCGGCGGTTTCCACCGAATCGGCGGGTCTCATCACCAAAATATTCGGCATGGCGCGAACAGAGGCTAATTGTTCTATCGGTTGATGTGTGGGACCGTCTTCCCCGACTCCGATAGAATCATGCGTCAGAACATAAATGACTTGTCGTTTCATTAAAGCCGACAGGCGCAAAGCCGGTTTCAAATAATCCAAAAACGCTAAAAAGGTGCCGCCGTAGGGAATGAATCCGCCCGCCAACGAAATCCCGTTCATGGCGGCGGCCATGGCGTGTTCCCGAATGCCGTAGTGAATGTAGTTGCCGTGATAATCGGCGGACAAATCAACGCTGGATTTTGTTTTTGTCAAATTGGCGGGACTTAAATCCGCGCTGCCACCGATAAGATAAGGCATCAGAGGCACTAAAAATTCCAACGCGTTTTGAGACGCTTTTCGGGTGGCCAGAGGCTCTGTCTGCGATAAAAGAGACGTTTTGTATTCTTGAAAAGCCGTTTCCCAATCGGACGGAAATTGATTGTTTTCCACTTCATTGATAAAAATCTGTCTTTCTTTTTCGGGCAGATTCTTTAAGTTTTGTTCCCATATCTGTTCTTCTGTGTCGGCTTTTTTTCCTGAGGCGCGCCAAGCGTCCAAAATATCTTTCGGAATGTCAAACGCTTCATACGCCCAGTTGTAATAATTTCTGACGCCTTTGATTTCTTCTTCCCCTAAAGGAGACCCGTGCGAAGAGGCTTTCCCTTGTTTTGTCGGGGCGCCTTTGGCAATCACGGTTTTACAAGCGATGAATGTAGGACGATCGGAGTTTTTTGCCTGTAAAAGAGCCTGTAAAATTTCTTCTTCGTTATGACCGTCGACTTGCAAAGTGTTCCAACCGGACGCTTTAAACCGTTCTATTTGGTCGGTTTCGCAGGTTATGTTGACACCCCCGTCAATCGTGATGCCGTTGTTGTCCCACAGAACAATCAATTTGTTCAGCTTTAAATGTCCGGCCAAAGAAATGGCTTCTTGAGAAATCCCTTCCATCAAGCACCCGTCCCCGACGGCGACATACGTGTAATGGTCAATCAGATTGCCAAAACGAGCGTGTTGCATTCTTTCGGCCAAAGCCATGCCGACGGCGGTGGCCAACCCTTGTCCCAAAGGACCGGTGGTTGTTTCAATACCGGATAAAAGACCGTATTCCGGATGGCCCGCCATACGGGAATGAAGTTGCCGCAAGTTTTTTAAATCTTCTAAAGAAGCGTCTTCGTATCCCGTCAGATATAAAAGGCTGTATAAAAGCGGCGCTCCGTGGCCGGCGGAAAGAATAAAGCGGTCTCTGTTCGGCCATTTGGGGTGTTTGGCGCAAAAACGCAACACTTTTGAAAATAAAACGGTTGCCGTGTCCGAAAAACCCATGGTAATCCCCGGATGTCCGGATTTTGCCTTTTGTATGGAATCTATGGAAAGAAAACGAACGGCGTTTGCCAGATCTTTATGAGAAATCATGTGAACAAATCCTTTATAATTTTTTATTTTTATCTATACTTGATTATCATTTGTAAATCTTATCTTATACGATGTAAAATGACAAAAGAAAATTTAAAAATTTATCTGCCGAAAGAAAGGGGTTTTTGTTTCGGTGTCCATCGCGCGTTAAAAATGTTGAACGAGGCGGTTGAAAAAAGTCTTTCCGGCGAGTCGGTCTATGTTTATCATCCGATTATTCATAATAAGGAAGTCTTGCGTTCTTTTGAACAAAAAAGAGTTGTTTTTGTGGATAAGGTTGAAGACGTCCCAAAAGGCGCCGTTTTTCTTTTTTCGGCGCACGGTGTCGGAAACCAAGTGGAAGAGGCCGCGTCATCGCGCGGGTTGAAAGTCATTGACGCCACGTGTCCTTTTGTGAAAAAAGTGCATTTGTGTGCCGAAAGTTTGGAAAAACAGGGCTGTGCCGTCTGTATTATCGGCAAAAAAGGGCATGACGAAGTCATGGGCGTTCAAGGACGCTTCTCCGCCAAAACGCCTGTTTTCGTTGTAGGGAAAAAAGAAGAAGTCGCTTTGCTGCCGCCTCTTGAAAAAGTGGGGTATGTCACGCAAACGACATTAACTTTTTCTCAAGCGCAGGACATTATTCACGCTTTAAAAGAAAAGTATCCTTCTTTACAACAGACGCAGTCCGACAATATTTGTCAAGCGACGCTTTTGCGACAAAAAAATGCGGCGAAGGTGGCGGCTCGATGCGACGCGTTTTTCGTTGTCGGGGATAAAACTTCTTCCAATTCTTTAAAATTACAGGAAACAGCGCTTCAATCAGGAACTCGGCTGTCTTTTCTGGTGGAAAATTTGCAAGATTTTCAAAAAGTGTTTTTGCAAGAAACAAGCGATATTTCCTCTTGGTCCGGCAAAAGTATCGGATTGATGACTTCCGCTTCCGCGCCGGAGGAAATTTTGCGGCAAATTCTTGACTTTTTATCGGTTCATTTTGTCACGGACTTACAAGAAATCGCTTTATAATTATAAATAAAGCATTCTGTTTATAAAGGGCTTTTTGAAAAAGTTTTCTTATTTTTTAATCGGAAAAAAAGAAAAACGGGACGGCCGTAGCTTCTTTCTTCCAATAATTCAAAATCGGGTAAAAAAGGCGTTTGAAACTTTTTTTCCGTTTCACAAATGCAGATTGTTTTTGGTGTTATCCAGTTTTTTTGAACAAGAGCGACAAGCGCTTTTTCCCATAATCCTTTGCCGTAAGGCGCGTCAAGAAATAAAATGTCGGGAAAAGGCAAATCGTTTGTTTTTTCCGGCAAGCACAAGATATCGTCGTTGAACAGCGTAAAAGAAAAAGCAGGCAGCTTTTGCAGATTTTCTTTTAAACAGGCCAAGGCTTTTTTATCTTTTTCCACAAAAAAAACATGAGACGCCCCACGGGACAAGGCTTCTATCCCCATGGCACCGGACCCCGCAAAGCCGTCAAAAAAAACGGTTTGTGTCCATGTTTTTCCGTTCGATGCCAAACGAGCGGATAAAATATTGAACAACCCTTCTTTGGCTCTGTCAGCGGTGGGACGCGTGGTTTCGTATCCCACGGGAGTTTTTAAAATTCTGCCTTTTAAAGTGCCGCCGATAATTCGCATCCCAGTTGCTCCCTGATGATTTTTTGAGGCACTTCCTTAACCTCTGATTTTTCAAGCGAACCTAATTGAAACGGTCCGTAAGACAGACGAATCAATCTGGAAACCTGCAGACCGAAAAATTCCATGACTTTCCGGATTTCTCTGTTTTTCCCTTCCGTTAAAGTGATGGTCAACCAGCTGTTGGTGCCTTTGCTTTTTTCGGCATCCGGCGAGTTGTTTGTTTTTTCGCCCGTCTCTGTTTCGATGATCATCGGCGCGTAACGAACGCCCTTAACGGATAAACCTTTGGACGCTTTTTGCACCATGTTTTCGGGTAAACGGCCGTGAACGCGCACGCGGTATTTGCGTTTCCACCCTAAAGCAGGATTTTCCAAAAGGCCGGCTAATCGTCCGTTTGTTGTCAATAAAAGCAATCCTTCCGAATTTAAATCCAATCGACCGACGGAAACAACTCTGGGCATGGATTTCGGCAAAGAATCAAAGACTGTCGGCCGATTTTGCGGGTCTTTATGCGTGGTGACCAATCCTGTGGGTTTGTAATAAAGAAACAGACGGCTTTTTTCCGGCTTTTTCAAAAGAACGCCGTCAACGGCCAGTTTGTCGTTGTTGCCGGCAAAAACCGCCGGTGTGGATAAAATTTCTCCGTTTAAGGTAACTCTGCCCTGTAAGATTATTTTTTCCGCCTCTCGACGGGAACAAACGCCGGCGGCCGCGATAAGTTTGGCCACTCGTTGTTTCATATCGGCCGTGTTTTCCTTGTTTCCCTTTTGAGGTCCCGCTTTGTCAGAAAAAAAGGCGGACGAGGATACACCGCTTTTGCGTTTGGCTTGAGCGGTGTTTTTTGAATTTTGCCCGAACGGAGCAGATTTTTGTTTTTCTTTTTTCATCATATTCGCTATATTAAAGAAAGCGGAGCAAAAATGCAAAACAAACTGTCATAAAAAAACAAAATAAAGGAAAGCTTATGAATGATTCATTGGCGCAGGCCGCTTTGCAAGAAGCTGAAAAAGCTTTTTCAGAAGGAGAAATTCCCGTCGGCGGTGTCGTGTTTGACACAAAAACGCAAGAGAAAATCTGTGTCGCGCGTAATCGCGTGGAAAAAGATGAAAATCCGTCGGCGCATTGTGAAATGCTGTTGATAGAAAAGGCTTGCCGGTTAAAAAAAAGTAAAAATCTGTCGGGCTGTTCCGTTTATGTGACGTTGGAACCGTGCACAATGTGCGCGGCGGCGCTCAGTTTGGCGCGTGTTGACAGAGTGTATTTCGGCGCTTATGATTTAAAATCCGGCGGCATTGAACAAGGTTGTTGCGTCTTTAACCAACCGACGATTCATCATAAACCGGAAGTTTATGGCGGTTTTAAGGAAAAGGAGGCGTCTTTTCTTCTGAAAATGTTTTTTGAAAAGTTGCGAAAAAGATAAATAAAGAGCCTCTTTTTATGAAATATCGGATAAAGTCTGAAAAAAAAGCATAAAGGA
>CAVDQP010000025.1:0-2374 GCA_963611245.1 Holdemanella biformis | reverse complement strand
TTGATTTGAATGATATTTTTGCTTCATTGGACTTGAATGAGGAAAAACGGACGTCCGAAACTGTGAACAAGGCCGCCTCAAAAACGGCGGCACCTTTTTTGACGCCGTCGGCGGCCGTGCCGTCAACGTCTTCCGAATTGCCGGTTTTAACGGTGACGGAAATTTCTTTTTCGTTAAAAGACACTGTGGAACAGGTTTTTTCTCGTTTCAAGGTAACAGGCGAAGTGTCCTCTTTGAAACAGGCGTCTTCCGGTCATATTTACTTTTCCTTGAAGGACGCGCAGTCGGTTTTAAACGCGATTGTTTGGCGCGGCGGTGCGTCACGGGCGGCTCGTTTTCTGCAAGAAGGGTTGCAAGTCGTGTGCACCGGTAAAATGTCCACTTTTCCCGGGAGATCCAATTATCAAATGATTGTGGAATCGGTGGAACCGGCCGGAGAAGGCGCTTTGCTGAAACAGTTGGAAGATTTGAAAAAAAAGCTTATGGCTGAAGGTTTGTTTGACGCTGCTCGCAAAAAGCCGATTCCTTTTTTGCCGGACGTTATCGGCGTGGTGACTTCTCCGACGGGGGCGGTTATCAGAGACATTATGCATCGTTTGCGTGACAGATTCCCAAGATATGTTCTTCTGTATCCCGTTCTTGTGCAAGGCGAAGGCGCCGCTCAACAAATCGCGCGGGCGATACGGGCGTTTAATTCGATTCCCGCAGAAGGGATTAAAATCACCTCTCAGGACGGAACACAGGACATTATCCCAAGACCGTCCGTGTTGATTGTGGCGCGCGGTGGCGGTTCGTTGGAAGATTTATGGTGCTTTAATGAAGAAATTGTCGTGCGGGCGGCGGCTGATTCCGAAATTCCGTTGATTTCCGCGGTCGGTCATGAAACAGACACGACGTTGATTGATTACGCGGCGTCTTTAAGAGCACCGACTCCGACCGGTGGCGCGGAAAAGGCGGTTCCCGTTCGTGCGGAATTAAAAGAATCTCTGGACAGATTGCGTTTGAGATTAAATGAATCTGTCGCGCGTTATTTCGGGGAAAAGCAAATTTTGATGACTTCTTTGTCGCGGGGATTGCCGAATTTGTCGGATATTGTGCATTTGGCAGAACAAAGAGTTGATGAAAAAGAAGAAAGGTTAAAGCAGGCTTTTAAGTCTTTTTTAAAGCTGAAAGAAGCAAAAGCGGAATTGGCTTTTCGTCTTTTAAATACGGTTTCTTATGAAAGAATTTTGGAAAAAGGGTTTGTGTTGGCAACCGATAAAAAGGGCACTCCTTTAATTTCGGCGCATCAGGCTTTGGCGGAAAAAGTTCTTGTTTTAAAATTTAAAGACGGTTCCGTGCGTGCCATACCCGAATCCGAATCGGACGTAAAACAAACGGGAAAAAAACACGATAAGGAAGAAAAAAACCCGTTGCAAGGGAGCTTGTTTTCATGAGAAAATTATTTTTCGGTGCTTTATTCTTGTTTTTTCTTACGGAAGCTTTTGTTTTTCATAAAACGGCGATGGCGTTTTCTTTGATGTCGGTGCCCGAACAGGGAAATTTGTTATACGGTTCTGTATTTGAAGGCGAACGTTTGTTTTTTGATTCTCAAGAAATAAAGATTTCTGATGACGGCCGGTTTGTTGTGGCGTTGCCGTATGACGCACCGGAAGAGGTTCTCTTTATCATTCGTTTAAAAAAAAGAGAGGTTGCTGTTTTTGTTCCCGTCAAAAAAAGACAATGGAAAAAAGAAAAAGTCTCCGGTCTTTTGAATGAAAAAGTCGTGTATTCCGAAGAGGTTCAAGAAAGAATCACGCGAGAAAATCAAACTGTTCGTCAGGCGCGCGCAAAAAGCACGGAAGATTTTTTCCCCGTTTGTTTTTCTATGCCTTTACAGGGGCGAATTTCCAGCGAGTTTGCCTCTTCCCGCACGTTAAATGACAAGGTTGTTCAACGCCACAGCGGAACGGATATTGCCGCCAAAGAAGGCACGCCCGTCAAAGCGCCCGCCGCCGGTTTTGTCAGGCTCACCGCAAAGGATTTTTTTCTGACGGGAAACACGGTTGTTTTAGACCACGGCTACGGCGTTTTTTCCAGTTACAGCCATTTGTCCGAAATCACCGTGAAAGAAGGAAAATTCGTGTCAAAAGGACAAATCATCGGAAAAGTCGGATCGACCGGTCGGGTCACGGGACCGCACCTTCATTGGGTTCTTTTATGGAAAGGTATTCGAACGGATCCGTTAAGGGCTGTCGCCGTTTCGGCAGAATTATGTCCGGAAAAATAGAGTGTTGTTTTTCTTTGGTTTGAGTTGTTCCTTTGATTTGAGTTGACCTTTTGATTTTAGTTATCCGTTGAGTTAAGTGCTCCTGTGATTTTAAAAGAAAAATTT
>CAVDQP010000024.1:10987-12207 GCA_963611245.1 Holdemanella biformis | reverse complement strand
CTATCACACACAATGGCAAACCATTAACATATAAAATAACATCCGGCCGGCGAGTTTCTTTTTGTCCGTTATTAGTATATTCAACAGTAAATTGATTGACAACCCGGAAGATATTTTTATCAGGGTGTTCAAAATCAATTAAGGAAATCATCTTTGGCAATCCCTTTTGAGGAATAAATTGAACTCCGTCGACCATCCAGCCATATACTTTATGAAGTGTTGCAAAATCACTTTCTCCACCAACAAGACGTACATTGTCAAAAATTTTGGTAATTTCATCTTCAGTCAAATCAAGATTAGTTTCTGTTAAGAACTTTTTAAAATCATCCGCAATTAAAACATCTCTTTTGGTTACACGATTGATTTTATTTCCGGCAGAATACGTCCATCCTTCAGCTTCCAAGAAGCCAACAAAAGCACATTCAAACTCAGATTCGCAATAACGACCATTAAAATTTTCAAGTTTAGCCATTGTTTTATGCCTCCTTCTCTGCTTCCTCCTCAATAGAGCCTTTAATCAAAATCGGACAGATATTTTTGATCTGCAACTTTAGTCTTTCATTAATATTTCTACGGTCATTATATGCTTTATATATTTCAATTATAGCTGATTGAACCTTTTTATCTGGAACAGGTATTTCAATTTCATAAAAGCGTTCCATATCTAGATTTGTTCTGATACTTCCATCGCTCATAAAGCAGCCTAAACGATCTACTTCTTTGCGAGAAAACCACATCATAATATATTCTGGCAGAACATCGTTATTTTTTGTTTCCAAGACAGCATATGCTGGTGAAATAATAATTGGCTCATCTTCTGTATGTAGTGCTATACGGATACACTGATCTCGCCCCGTTTGCATTCCTGAAAATACAAATTGTTCTTTTTTCACAACCTTGTAATTTGATAAATTTACTTCAAACGTATTTGCAACAGACGGCATAAATTGTTTAGTAATGTTGATGCCTTGAACATTTGTTAGTGCACCATCTTTGTTTCTAGAATCTTTTTCTTCTAAAATATTAATAACTGGAATTCTAGTAGCTTTATGTTTCTGCTCATCCATAAGTGCTTCATAGAATAGTTTCAAATCATCTAAGCCACGTTCGTAGTTTTTTTGATTAGCCAGCATTGCATTATAAACATCAACATGCTTCTGCTGGATCGGAAGAGGTGGCAAATCAATATCTATGTCACACATATCTTCCCAACTAAAAGT
>CAVDQP010000024.1:6280-10957 GCA_963611245.1 Holdemanella biformis | reverse complement strand
GAACCCCATGAATTAAATCTTGAAAATCTATCAAACTCCGGACGATTAAAGTACATAAAAAGATATTCAGCACTCAATTTTTCTATATCACTTACATAAAAAACTGTTGATATAGATGACACAATATAAGTGCTTTCTGTACCATTATAGCAAAGAGACATTTTATCTCCACGCCGTGATGTATCAGATACATATGCAAAGTATTTAGGTGGCACTAATTTATAAGATGCTAAATTAACCCCTTTTAAATCAGCTTTTGTGTGTATCATCATTTTTTGCGTAGATATACCAACAACATCATTAGCCTCATACTTATTATCAATATTACGCAAATCGCTCTGTTTTATATACAAGCCAAGTTTACTCAATGCCATAACCAATTCCTTTAAAGGCATTTTCCAACATTTTTTGAGAGAGTTTTTCCTGCTTTATAATTTCTTTCATCTCATTTTGGATGCGAGCCATTTCTTTTTCGTAATCAATTTCTAAATCGTGGTCAACGAACTCAATGTATTTGCTTGGTGTAAGAGTCCAGCCTTTTGCCTCAATTTCAGCAATTCCGACACTGCGATATAACTCTGGAACTGCATAATTTTTACCATCTGTTCCATTGCTTTGCCAGGTATGATAAATTTCCGCCGCTTTTTCAATTTGTTCGGTTGTGAGCTGAACTTTTTTCTTGTTTTCATTTTTTACTTGATTATCTGTCCATTGGCGTAAATCCATAAACAATATTTCGTGCTCACGGTTACGAAGATTGCGGCTATGATATTTTCCTCCCTTTTTATTTTGATTTAAAATCCATAAAGTAACGCTAATGTCTGTGGTAATAAACAATTCTCGCGGCAAAACGATAATGGCTTCAACTTTGTCATTTTGAATTAGTTTTTTACGAATTTTTAAAGTGTCACTATCATTCAAAGCTCCATTTGCCAACAAAAAGCCCGCAACACCATCATTTGCTTTCAAGTGTGATAACATATGCAAAATCCAAGCATAATTAGCATTGCTTTCAGGTGGTGTTTCATAATCTGCCCAACGCGCATCATTTTTCAAGTTATCATTATACCACCCTTTAAGATTAAACGGCGGATTTGCCATAACATAGTCAAAATCCAAACCTTTATGCCAATCATTGGTAAATGAAGAGTCATTGGTATCGCCGAGATTATGACTAAGCCCGCGAAGAGCCAAGTTCATTTTGGCCAAACGATAAGTAGCGGCATCTTTTTCTTGTCCGTAAATGTTAATACGGCTGATATCGCCTTGTTTAGATTTTACCAATTCAGCACTTTGAATAAACATACCGCCAGAACCACACGCTGGATCATAAAGAGTTCCTTCCCACGGTTCAATCATTGCCGCAATCAGCTGCACAACATCGTGAGGAGTATAAAATTCACCTTCCTCCTTAGTGGCGTTAACAGCAAATTCTTTTAAAAAATATTCATAAACACGTCCAATAAGATCTTTTCCTGTACCAAATGCTTTGTGGCTAATCTTATTTACTTCATCTACAAGCTTCTTTATATCATTTGGCGCAAGATTTCTGGTTGTAAAAGTCCCTTCAATAAAGCATCCTTTTAGCTGTGGCGAATTGGTAGTAATACTGTGAAGCGCGGTATCAAGTGCAACATTTAACGAAGGTGCAGGAGTGTTAATAATAGTGGACCAGCGAGCTTCTTTCTGCAAATTATAAGTTCCGTCCGTAAAGGTTGCATCATCAAAAAAAGCCGTTTTTATATTTTCATCATCAGGGTCTAAACCTTTTTCAATTAGAGTTTGACGAAGTTTTTCCACACCATCTTCATATTTTTCACCAATAAAGCGCAAAAATACAAGAGTTAACATCATATCTCTTTTTTCAAAAAATGATCCAGAATTTCTTGCTGCACGCAATATATCTCTGCAATTAAATAAAATATTATCAATATTTATTGCTTTATCAGTCGTCTTTTTAGCCACTATGTATTCCACCTTCATATTATAAAAATTATGTTCATTTTACAAATAAACTTTTTGAAAATCAAGTAAGTCCTGCAATTATTCCTATCTAAAATACCTTATTTGCGCCATTAAAATTTTTATTTTCTAAAGTCTTGACGCAAACAGTTTGATTTTATCGTAATTGTACCTTTTAATATGATACACTAGGTCATTATTGTAGTGAGTGCATTTTAATAAAAAATAAGTAAAAATAGTTTGTTGGCTTGATTTTTACTATATATTTAGCTGTACTTCGCCATTATTGTTGTATATATTTAAAAGAGGGCAAAATGGAAAGGTATATGGATATAAATGGAGATTCAGGAGTTTTAAGCTACGAAATTGGGCATGACTATATCATAGTTAAATTTAAAACAGGAGCCGTATATATATATATGCTAGTGCCGGTAAGGAATATGTAGAAACAATGAAGATGCTCGCTAAATCAGGTAATGGGTTAAATTCTTTTATTAACAAATATGCTAGAAAGTTATATGCATAATATTCAGGAGAATAAAAATGCCAGAGATAAGATGTCCTAAATGCGGAGAGGTATTTACAGTTGATGAAAGCGGGTATGCCGCTATCGTTAGTCAAATCAAAGATGCCGAGTTCCATAAGGAATTATGTGAACGTGTTGCTCAATTGGAAAAATCAAAAAATGATGAATTGTCTCTTATTAAGACACAGGCGGTGGCCGATAAAGATAAATCTGTTTTTGAACTAAATAAAGAGATAGAGAGCCTAAAAGCTAAATTGGAAGCACAAGGAAAAGATTTTGAATTGGATAAAGAACGGTCTCTGAATGCCCTTAAACAGGAAAATGAGCAATTAAAGGCAAAAATTGAAAACAATGCTCAGGAACGTACTTTAGCCGTTACAACGGCTCTATCTGAGAAGAAAGATGAGATTGTCGAAAAAGAAAAACAAATTCTTTTGCTGGAAACTAAACTTCAGGACGCTGAAAAAGATAAGCAACTGCAAGAACAAGCTCTTAAAGAGAAGTATGCATTTCAGCTTAAAGAAAAAGACGACCAAATTGCATATTTTAAGGACTTAAAAACTAAAATGTCTACCAAAATGGTCGGAGAAACATTAGAGCAACATTGTGAAATAGAATTTAATAAACTGCGTTCAACCGGCTTCCAAAATGCTTATTTTGAGAAAGATAATGATGCAAAAACAGGCAGTAAAGGTGACTTTATTTTCAGAGATAAAACGGACGATGGCATAGAATATATTTCCATTATGTTTGAAATGAAAAATGAAATGGAAACCACCGCTACAAAACATAAAAATGAAGATTTCTTCAAGGAATTAGATAAAGACAGAAATGAAAAAGGTTGTGAATATGCGGTGCTGGTTTCTCTTCTTGAGGCTGACAACGAATTTTATAATACCGGTATCGTTGATGTATCCTACAAATACCCTAAGATGTATGTGATACGCCCACAATTCTTCATTCCGATAATTACATTATTAAGAAATGCCGCGGCTAATTCAGCTCAATATAAGAGACAACTTGTTGAATATCATAATCAAAATATTGATGTAACGAACTTTGAAAATAAACTTTTGGATTTTCAAGAGAAATTCGGAAACAACGTAAGACTGGCAAAAGAGCGCTTTGATTCCGCTATAGAAGAAATTGATAAGACTATTTCTCACTTACAAAAGGTTAAAGAGAATTTATTGGTGTCAGAGGATAAATTACGTTTAGCAAATGATAAGGCGCAAGATATATCAATCAAAAAGTTGACACGTGGTAATCCTACAATGCAACAAAAATTTGAAGATGCTCAAAATAAAAATGATTAAAGTTTTGTTTGTATGTTTGGGAAATATTTGTCGGTCGCCGATGGCGCAGTTTGTATTTAAGCAAATGGTCACCGAAAAAGGTTTGGCTGACCAATTTGAAATTGATTCTGCCGCTACCGAAAGTTATAACGAGATGTGTCACGCCGGCATTCATCATGGCACACGCGAGATGTTGAAATCCATGCATGTGCCGTTTGAAGAGCATTATTCGCGTCGCATTCGTCCGCGCGATTATGCTTATTATGACTATATTTTGGCGATGGACGACAGCAACATTGAGGACATTCAATCGCTCGTCGGTCCGGATACGGAAAACAAAATCCATCGTCTGCTTGATTTTACGAATAATCCGCGCAATATTAAAGACCCGTGGTATACTGGTAATTTTGATGAAACCTATTGGGATATTTATGAGGGATGCCATGCGTTTTTGGAGTATTTGAAAATATAAGGATTAACCGTCATGGCTCAAGATAAAAAAACAGAAGAACGGGAATATTTACAATACTTTTTATCTTCGGATGAAGGGGAAAAATGGCGCCAGCAAAACAAAATATTGTCCTATCAAGATGGGGAAGCTCCTGATTTTACTTTTGTTACAGAAGACAATCGAAAAATCGGGTTGGAAATAACTAAATTTATTGTTAAAAGCCAGCATGGAAAAGCTTTACAGCACTTAATGTCTATTGGGAAACAAGTGTGCAAGTATGCTCTAAAGCACCATGGTCTAAATCTCTCGATTCTGATTGACCAATGGAATCGGCGAGTATGGCAAGCACGAACTTATAAAGACATGTTAGATGCAGCTTATAATCCAGGATTTTGGGATATTTATGATAAGCAATCAATAAAATCAGGGCTGGAGCATATCAT
>CAVDQP010000024.1:1309-6270 GCA_963611245.1 Holdemanella biformis | reverse complement strand
AAAAGTTAAAACAGTGGCCTTGTTTTGTTAAAGAAAGTATTTGTGTTCAAAATGAATATTTTAATATTTCTATCAGTGGTTTCGAAAATATGGATGGCAAATTTGATTGCCGAGTTAATAATGAATGTTTTAGTAAGGAAGACCCTTTTGATGAACTTCAAGAAGAAATAAATAAAAAGGATCAAAAATTTGATAGCTATTTTAAAAATTGTGACAAATGCTTTTTGCTAATATATTTGCCTGATGTTTCTCATGGTAATTATTGCCATTTTACAAAAAAGTTAAATAGACACAAGTTTGATTCAAAATTTGAAGATATTTATATTTGTCAATAGAATAAAATATTTCCACAAAATAACTTTGTAAAAAAATTGTGTGGTTGATTTAAAAATATATTGTACAAAATGTAATTAAAAACTCCTTTATTTCCTCCAAAAGGTTTTGTTTGATAAAACCAAATGGAGGAAATATGTTATATACATTTGACGACTTAGTACAAAAATTTAGTGACCATACGGATATTAAAGGCAAAATCAGACGGGAAGTAAACAACGAACGACTGATACCGGTTGCTCGCGGGCTGTATGAAACAGATGCGGAAACATCCGGTAAATATCTCGCGGGATTGATTTACGGGCCGTTTTATCTGTCGTTTGATTACGCTTTGTCGGTATATTCGCTTATTCCCGAGGCCGTATATAACACATACACTTCCGCGACATTTAATAAAAACAAAACCAAGCAGTATCAAAATCATTTTGGCACTTTCACTTATCGCGATATTCCGGCAGCGGTTTATCCGTTGGGCGTATTGCTGCATGAAGAAAACGGGTATTCTTACCAGATTGCCACGCCGGAAAAGGCGCTATGTGATAAGCTCTACACATTGTCGCCGGCAAAAAATTTAACCGAGCTGCAAGCGCTTTTATTTAATGATTTGCGCATTGATGAACAGGAGTTTGCCAAGCTGGACAAAGCAAGCATAGCTGAGCTTGCCCCTTTATATCACGCAACCAATCTTAATCTTTTAGGCAAGTTAATCAGGAGAGACAAATAATGCAAACCGTTTTGGATCAAATGTTAAGCAATTTTAAAATCAATACTTTGGAAGAAAAGAAGAATGCTCTGAAAGAAGTAGTGCAGGAGGTAGCTTTATGCGAATTATCACGCGCCGGCTTCTTTAAAAACGTGGCGTTTTATGGCAGAACGGCACTGCGTATTTTTTACGGACTTGATAGATTTTCTGAAGATTTGGATTTTTCGTTGATTACTCCGGATACGGAATTTAAGCTGCAGCGCTATTTTTCGGGTTTAGAAAGTGAACTTGCCTCGCACGGGTTGAAGTTTTCAGTTGAAGAAAAGCAGAAAACAACAGATTCCGCTATTAAATCCGCCTTTTTGAAAGGAAACACCAAGGAACATATTTTTAATATTTATGGCGCGCAGACTGTTGGTATCAATCCTGATGAAGTTATAAAAATAAAATTTGAGATTGATACTAATCCGCCGGCTTTTGCGCAGTTTGAAAATAAATACCGCCTATTGCCCACGCCTTATCAAGTTAAGCTGTATGATATGCCGTCTTTATTTGCCGGTAAAATTCACGCTGTTATTTGCCGTTCTTGGAAAAGTCGCGTTAAAGGAAGAGATTTGTATGACTATGTTTTTTTATCTATCCAGACAGGCAAAGGTTAATTTACCGCATCTGCAAGCCAGATTGATAGATTCCGAAGCCTTATCAAAAGACGAGCCATTTTCTCTGGAAGTATTACTGAACATGATTAACCGGCGTTTTGAAACTATTGATTATGAGCAAGCCAAACAAGATGTTTTGCCATTTATTACCGATAAAAGTAAACTTGATTTGTGGAGTAAAGATTTTTTCATCACTATTACTCAAAATTTGCAAAGTGCAGAAAATAAATAGTTGTTCAACCTGTATCCGCAATTTTCCGCAACAGCCCAAGAACCGCCGACTTTATTTTTATTTTTGACGGGCGTAGCCTTTTTTCCAATACGCCCGATTTTTACCCTAAAATCCCTGAAAAACACCCCGTTTATATACTTTTGTGAAGCTCCGAAACGCCAAAATCACGCCCATCAAGGCCGGCCAAGGCTTTGTCGCTTGTCTGAATAATAAGAGAATATCATAGAAAAACATACAAAATTATTCTATATTCAAATACGTTGTCTTCTATCAAAGGAAAAGACACAAGGAACCAGAGGATTTATATAATGAAAAATCGTCGGATGACAGAACCGAATATAAAACAAGGGGGAAAAATGAACTACATTCATCATTATGCCTCCCCACTCGGCGGTATAACATCAGCCAGCGACGGCGTGTTTTTAATCGGATTATGGTTTGATAATCAAAAATATTTCGCCGAAACAATCAAAGGACAAGTCTTTAAAAAAAATCTTCCGATTTTTAACGAAACGGACAAGTGGCTGGATATTTACTTTTCCGGGAAAGCGCCGAATTTCACCCCTTTTTTCAAACTGGACGCCAGCCCTTTTTATACACGTGTGTGGGAAATATTGCTGACCATTGATTTTGGAAAGACCATGACTTACGGGCAGATTGCCTTGCAAATCGCCAAAGAAAAAGGCATCTCTTCTCTATCGGCACAAGCAGTCGGCGCCGCCGTCGGGCATAATCCCGTTTCTTTGATTATTCCCTGTCACCGCGTTATAGGCGCCAAAGGCCGACTGACAGGATACGCAGGCGGCCTTGATAAAAAAGCCAAACTTTTGGAGTTGGAACAAAAAGCCGTCCGAAACCTTTAACCTTTTCAAAGAAAACCGGCTGTTTTATCAAGAACAAATCCTTGATTTTTTCCCTTTTTTCATCAAGCCTTTACCGACCAAAAGCCCTTTTTGCCGCATAAGAATTATTTAAAATGAACTTTTTCGATAGAACCAACGTTATACATAATGTCAACAAAATCAAACAAGGTGCAAAATGATTAAACTTCTTTTATTAACCAGCGCAACGCTTTTATGTTTCAGCCTTACTCTTCAAGCGGGGGAAAGGCGGCGCATCAATCCCGAGGCCAAACAATTCAAATACAGCACGACGATTGAAAAAGAAAGACCGGAACTGAACGAAGAGACAAAACGTCTCATCGCGGCTTACCGTCAAAACCCGACGCAAGAAAATTACAACGCCTTACGCCGGCAAGCGGAAATCAATTACGACAAAGTCGTTGAACGCAAAAAAGCAAAATTGGAAGAATTAAAACAAACGGCTCGCGAAATTTCAAAAGTCACAGAAATGCAAGTCATTGTTGATGAAATGTTGAAAGATAGGGAAAACCGCATCAATCAGACAATGAATCGTTTTACGGATCCTCGTCTGCGTCCGAACGCCCGACAAACGACGGACGGTTATTTGCCTGTTTTGGGCGCCGCGCAAAACGTGTCGGTTGCTTACACGCCGGTCACAAACGCCGAATACAATGTGTTTTTAAAAGCCTTAGGAAAGACGCCTGTCGCGCCTGATAATAATCTGCCTGTTGTGAATGTTTCGTATAACGACGCCGTCGCTTATTGCAAATGGATGTCATCACAAGACAAAACCGCCGTCTATCGCTTACCGACCGAATCCGAATGGGAACTGGCGGCCGGTCACATGCCGAAAGACGCCGACATGAACTGCGGTGAAAACAAAGGATTAAAGCCGACGAACGCCTATCAAAAAACTTTAAGCGCTTCCGGAGCGATTGATATGTGGGGGAATGTTTGGGAATGGACATCGACCGCAAAAGAAAACGGCAACGCCGTAAAAGGCGGCGCTTTCAACACGCCGAGAACGCAATGTCGCACGGAAAACCGCAATGAAACGCGTTCTGTATCAAAAGGGTATGACAATGTCGGCTTCAGACTCATACGTGAAAAATAACATTTATTTATCAACTTATTGAAAGGAAAAAATCATGAAAAAACTTATTTTCATCTCTTTGGTCAGTTTATTGTGCGCAGGCGGCCTTATTCAACCAACCCAAGCAAGCGATCTGTCGGAAAAGCCCCTTGAACAAGGGTTGAAAAACGGCTTAGAGGAAGGAACGAAAGAAGGCCTGAAAGACGGTTTAAAATACGGCTTAAAAGAAGGCTATAAAGACGGCTATAAAAACGGGCAGCAAAAAAACCGGACCACAACCCGTAAAGACGGGTTGAAAAACGGTTTGAAAGACGGTCTGAAAGAAGGAACTAAAAAATAATTTTTTCAAAAGACAAACTTTCATCTGTCCATCTGCCGAGAGCGCTGAACAAGCCTCTCGGCTTTTTGACAACCTGCAAAAAAACGCTTGTTTTTGACTCAAATTCTGGTATATAAGGAGGGGTGTTCAAAACAAAATAGAGGATAAAAAAAATGGACAGAGTTATCAAATACAAAGGAGAAAACGGAACAGGCGTTTATTTTACGAATGTGAAATCTCTTGACGCCGACGTTCAAAAAGTCATCATGGAACGCAACGCGGAAGATATCAAAGTTCTGTCGGTGAATCAGTATCTGAAAAACTTTTTTCTTGCCGCCGAAGCCAATTCCAGAGTAAAAGAATAACCCTTTCAAAAAAGGAATAAAGCTGTCTTTTTAAAGCCTTTATCCTTTTTCAAAATAAACAGTCTGTTTTAAGCCGACTTAAAGCCGAAAAACAGACTGTTTTTTTATTCGGCTTTTTATTTTTCCGATGATGTCACAGACTCTTCTTTCAACAATTTTTGCAACCGATTCAGCTTAAATTCCCGATATTTCAACGCGAACGTTTCATCTTTCGGCATTTTACAAAAATTCGGCATTTGTTCCGCCTTAATCCGACAAAGCAGAGAGGCGATTTTTCTCAACCTTTGCGCGGAAAGTTCAAAAACCTGAATATCCTTTGGCGTTCTTTCCGCCAAAGTGCCGCAAAAATCCGCCCGACAAACAGAAATAAAATCTTCCAAATCGGATTCGTGTT
>CAVDQP010000024.1:733-1299 GCA_963611245.1 Holdemanella biformis | reverse complement strand
TTTTGTAACGCTTTCCGCCAACCAGAGCTGTTTTCCGAATTTATTTTCAGGCAATTGATAAAAACGCATATGGAAAACGGCGCTTAAACCGGCAAAATCTCGGTATTTGTTCGGGATTTTCAAACGTTTGCAAATTTCAAAAACAAGCGCCTCCCCTTTTTTGTCATGCCCGTGATGAGCCGGCAGAATCTCTGTCGGCGTTAGACCTTTGCCGATATCGTGCATCAACACGCCGAATTTCACCAAGGCCGACTCTTTTGCCGCTTGTTTCAAAGCCAATATCAAATGTTCGCCGGTCGTCCCTTCCGGATGAAAAGTAAATCGTTCAGGCACTTGCCACAACTTATCCAATTCAGGAATCAGATCTTTTAACGCCCCGCAATCGCGCATTATTTCAACAAAGCGGAAAAACCCATCGCAGCTCAACGCTTTTTCAAACTCTTTCCAAATGCGTTCCGCCGAAAGACAGCGCAGCATACCGGCCTTTGTCATTTTTCGAGCCAAATCCATTGTTTCAGGCGCGACATCAAAATCCAGCTGAGCGGCAAAGCGACACATACGCAACA
>CAVDQP010000024.1:0-723 GCA_963611245.1 Holdemanella biformis | reverse complement strand
GGATCTTCCGGAAAATGGTCGCTGTTGACGTGACGCAACAAATGATTTTCAATATCTTTTCGGCCGTTGAAATAATCCGACAGTTCGCCCGTTTCCAAATCAACCGCCAAAGCGTTGCACGTAAAATCCCGCCTTTCCAAATCTTCGCGCAAGCTGACATCAGCAGAAAACACGAAAGAAAAATCCCCGTGACCCGGGCCGGTTTTAATTTCTTTCCGCGCCAAAGCGTATTCCTCTTTTGTTTCGGGATGCAAAAAAACGGGGAATTTTTTACCGACCTGGCGGAATCCTTTTTGCAACATTTCTTCAATGCCGGAGCCGACAACGACAAAATCGTTATCCTGACTTTTTTTATTCAAAAGCCTGTCTCGCACAGCGCCGCCAACTTGATAAATTTTCATAACTTTCCTTTTTTTTAAGCAAAACTTGTCAAGAAAGTATAAAAACTTTTTTCGAAGATGTCAAAACCCAAACGCCGATTTCAAAACCCACCGCTTTACGGCAAAATATAATCCCAAAAGCGTTATCATTTTCATCAACGCGCGAATTATCGGAAATTTTCCAATTGAACAATCAAACAGAAAGAACCGTCATCACCGGCGATTGTTTCGCCCATCATAACGGTTCTTTCATCATTCCGTCAGGAAAACGTTCTTTATAAAATCATCTTTTCCCTAACATTTACCACTGGAAGTAACAGTTAAATTACAACTCCAGGAGCAG
>CAVDQP010000023.1:0-12569 GCA_963611245.1 Holdemanella biformis | reverse complement strand
GCTTCAAGCCGCAACTTGTTGATAACGGCGCCGGTGCCGGCCGGAACCAAACGTCCGACAATGACATTTTCCTTCAAACCCAACAAATCGTCGACTTTTCCGGCAACCGCCGCTTCGGTCAAAACACGCGTTGTTTCTTGGAAGGACGCCGCGGAGATAAACGATCCTGTCTGCAAAGACGCCTTTGTAATTCCCAACAACACCGGCGTTGTCACGGCAGGTTCGCCCCCTCTGGCGATAGTTTTGGCGTTTTCTTCTTCCAGCTCTTTAGCGGACAATTGTTCGCCGATTAACAAAGTCGTGTCTTTCGGATCCACAACCTCCACCTTCTGCATCATTTGACGCACAATGATTTCAATATGCTTATCATTGATACGCACACCTTGCAAACGATACACGGCCTGAATTTCCTTAATCAGGTAGTGAGCCAACGCTTCAACGCCCAAAATCCGCAAAATATCATGAGGCACCATCGGTCCGTCAACAATAATATCGCCTTTTTCAATAACATCGCCTTCGTGAACGGCCACGGTTTTTCCTTTCGGAATCAAGTATTCCACTTGTTCGCCGTCATCAGCCGTCACAATCACGCGGTGTTTGGCTTTGTAATCTTTGCCGAATTCCACACGTCCGGCGATTTCAGAGATAATAGCCCCTTCTTTCGGACGACGCGCCTCAAACAATTCCGCCACACGCGGCAAACCGCCTGTAATATCCTTTGTTTTAGAGCTTTCCCGAGAAATACGCGCCAATGTGTCACCGTCTTTGACCTTTGTCCCGGGTTCAACGGAAATCACCGCGTCCACCGGCAAAGGATATCTGGCTTCCACACCGCTGGCAAATTTAATCGGGTCGCCGTTTTCATCGACCAAAACAATTTGCGGTTTACGACCGGCGGATTTTGCCGACTGTTTCCAATCGATAACCACTTTAGAAACCAAACCCGTGGCGTCATCAGTCACTTCACGCATCGTTTCGCCGTCAATCAAATCTTCAAAGCGGACGATACCTTCTCTATCCGCCAAAATCGGCATGGTATACGGATCCCAAACAGCCAAACTGTCTCCTTTGGAAACGGATTGCCCGTCCTTGACCATCAACTGCGCACCGAACGGAACTCTGTGCCGCGCTTTTTCCCGACCGCTGGCATCAATCAACGAAATTTCACCGTTGCGAGACAAAATAATCATCGCGCCCGTTGAATTTTCAATCGTGTGAACATTCTTCAGCCGAATAGTCGCGTCAAACACAGCCTCAATACTGGATTGTTCCGCGCCCTTTTCCGCCACACCGCCGATATGGAAAGTTCTCATTGTCAGCTGCGTTCCGGGTTCGCCGATAGACTGCGCCGCCATCACGCCGACCGCCTCGCCGATCGTTATCGGAGAATTGTTCGCCAGATTGCGTCCGTAACATTTTGCGCAAACACCGTGCTTGCACTTACATGTCAGAACAGACCGAATCTTAACGCTTTCAACGCCCGCCTTATCAATCTTTTCGACATCATTTTCGTCGATCAGATGACCTTTTTCAACCAGAATATTCCCGTCAAGGCCTTTAATATCTTCCGCCGCCGTGCGTCCCAAGATTCTTTCACCGGTTGACGCAATCACATCGCCGCCTTCAATAATCGGACGAATGGTAATCCCCTCTTCCGTTCCGCAATCGTCGGCCGTGATAATCACGTCTTGCGCCACGTCCACCAGACGACGCGTCAAATAACCGGAGTTTGCCGTCTTCATAGCCGTATCCGCCAATCCTTTTCTGGCTCCGTGCGTGGAGTTAAAGTATTCCATCACGTTCAGACCTTCTTTAAAGTTCGAAATAATCGGCGTTTCGATAATTTCACCCGACGGTTTAGCCATCAAACCGCGCATGCCCGCCACCTGTCTCATCTGAGCGGCAGAACCACGCGCTCCGGAATGAGCCATCATATAAACGGAGTTCACCGGTTTATGCGGTTCAATCTTGGAAATTTCTTTCATCATGGCGTCCGCCACCGCGTCTGTGCAAGAAGACCAAGAGTCAATAACTTTATTGTATTTTTCACCCTTTGTAATCAAGCCGTCCTGATATTGCCGTTCGAATTCGCGAACTTTTTCTTCCGTTTCGTGAATTAACCGCGCCTTTTCATGTGGCACAATCAAATCGTCTTTACCGAAAGAAATACCGGATTTAGCAGCTTCCTTAAAGCCCATATCCATAATTTTATCCGCAAAAATGCACGTTGTCTTTTGTCCGCAATAACGGTAAACCTGATCGATAATGTCGGCCACCTCTTTTTTGCGCAACAACCGATTGATTAAAGAAAACGGCAGATTCGGATTATCCGGCAACACTTGGAACAACTTGACACGTCCCGGGGTTGTATCTACAACCTTTGTCACCTTTTCTCCGTTTTCATAGAAGGTCATTCGAACTTTTACCTTCGACTGTAAAGTCACGGCTTTTTCAAACAAAGCGTATTCAATTTCCGCCAAAGAGCCGAAAACCATTCCTTCGCCCTTTTCTTCCGGCTTTTCCATCGTGATGTAATACAAGCCCAAAATCATATCCTGAGACGGAACGATAATCGGTTTGCCGCTGGCAGGTGACAGAATATTGTTGGTCGACATCATTAAAACACGCGCTTCCATCTGCGCTTCGATAGACAAAGGCACGTGCACCGCCATCTGGTCGCCGTCAAAGTCGGCGTTAAACGCCGCGCACACCAAAGGATGCAGTTGAATCGCCTTTCCTTCAATCAAAATCGGTTCAAACGCCTGAATCCCCAAACGGTGCAAAGTCGGCGCGCGGTTCAGCAAAACAGGATGTTCACGAATAACTTCCGACAAAATATCCCAAACTTCCGGACGTTCGCGTTCCACCATTTTTTTCGCCGCTTTAATCGTCGTTGCCAAACCTTTTGCCTCCAAACGAGAATAAACAAACGGTTTGAAAAGCTCCAACGCCATTTTTTTCGGCAATCCGCATTGGTGCAACATCAATTCCGGTCCCACGGTAATCACGGAACGACCGGAATAGTCAACACGTTTTCCCAACAAATTTTGACGGAAACGACCTTGCTTTCCTTTCAGCATATCCGCCAAAGATTTCAACGGCCGTTTATTTGTGCCCGTAATCGCCTTACCGCCGCGCCCGTTATCAAACAAAGCGTCGACAGCTTCCTGCAACATTCTTTTTTCGTTGCGGACAATAATTTCCGGCGCACGCAACTCTAACAATCTCTTCAATCGATTGTTACGGTTAATCACCCGACGATACAAATCATTCAAATCGGAAGTTGCAAAACGTCCCCCGTCCAACGGCACCAACGGCCGCAATTCCGGCGGAATCACGGGGATTACATCCATAATCATCCATTCGGGTTTGGAACCGGATTGCAAAAAGGCTTCCACAATCTTCAGTCTTTTCACGATTTTCTTACGGCGCGCTTCCGACTTTGTGCTTTGCAGCTCAGTCTGCATTTCGGACGCTTCCTTTTCCAGATCGATTTGACTCAACAGCTCTTTCAAAGCCTCGGCGCCGATGCCGGCTCTGAAAGAATCCTCGCCGTATTCTTCCACCGCCTGAACATACTGTTCTTCCGTCAACATTTCATATTGAGACAAAGGCGTCAACCCCGGTTCCAACACCATGTATTTTTCAAAGTAAAGAACAGCTTCCAAATCTTTTAATCCGATATCCAACAACAAACCGATACGGCTGGGCAAAGATTTCAAAAACCAAATATGCGCAACCGGAGAAGCCAGTTCAATATGTCCCATACGTTCACGGCGAACTTTGGACAAAGTCACTTCCACACCGCATTTTTCGCAGGTAATCCCGCGATACTTCATTCTTTTATACTTGCCGCACAAACATTCGTAGTCTTTAATCGGCCCGAAGATTTTAGCGCAGAAAAGTCCGTCTTTTTCCGGCTTGAAAGTCCGATAGTTGATAGTTTCCGGCTTTTTGACTTCGCCATAGGACCAAGATCTTATCTTTTCCGGCGACGCGATGGAAATACGGATATCGTCAAAGGATTGCACAGACGGTCCTACCTGACCTAAAATTTTTACGAGTTCGTTCATTTATTTCGTCCCTTTTAGCTTCATTGCAAAGAGTGAAAAAAGCGTCTTTTTTTATTTTTTAACATCTCCCGCCGCTTTTCTTTCCTGTCGGGAAAGAGGGGCGACGGAAAAAAGACGCCCCTTTCTCAAATCTTATTCCATGTCCTTCTGGTTCAGTTCAATGTCCAAGCCCAGCGACCTCATTTCTTTCACCAACACATTGAAAGATTCCGGAATGCCGGCTTCAATGTCATCTTCTCCGCGAACAATGGATTCGTAAATCTTTGTTCGTCCGGAAACATCGTCGGACTTCACGGTCAGCATTTCTTGCAAAGTATAGGCCGCGCCGTAAGCTTCCAACGCCCAAACTTCCATTTCACCGAAACGCTGTCCGCCGAATTGCGCTTTACCTCCCAAAGGTTGCTGCGTTACCAAAGAATACGGCCCGATAGAACGCGCGTGAATCTTTTCATCTACCAGATGATGCAGCTTCAACATATAAATATAGCCGATGGTGACTTGCCTGTCGAAAGCTTCGCCCGTTCGTCCGTCATACAAGGTCACTTGTCCGGACGTATTCAGTCCCGCTTTTTCCAGCATACCGGTAATATCCGCTTCACGAGCGCCGTCAAAAACCGGCGTCGCGATAGGCACACCGGGCGTCAGATTCTGCGCCAATTCCAATAATCTGTCTTCCGGCAGCCCTTCAATCTCATCTTGATAGACTTCCTCGCCGTAAATATCTTTCAGATAGGCTTTTAAATCCGCGATTGTCTTTTCAGAAGTCCTGATTTCATCAAGAACATGACCGATTTTCGTTCCCAAAGCCTGACACGCGTATCCCAAATGCGTTTCCAAAATCTGTCCGACATTCATACGGGACGGCACGCCCAACGGGTTTAACACGATGTCCATCGGCGTTCCGTCTTCGGTATACGGCATATCTTCCACCGGCAAAATACGGGAAACAACACCTTTGTTGCCATGACGTCCGGCCATTTTGTCCCCGGGTTGCAGCTTTCTTTTAACCGCCAAGAAGACTTTGATGGTTTTCAAAACGCCCGGAGGCAATTCGTCCCCTTCCTGCAATTTTGCCACTCTGTCTTCAAAACGAGCCTGTAACCGATTTTCATCTTCGCTCAAGCGCGCGGACATTTTTTCTATCTGGCTCATCACTTCATCGGAACCGACAACAATCTTACTTAAATCGCCGACCGGAATGTTAGCCAAAATTTCTTCCGTCAACACGGTGCCTTTTTTCACATTTCCACAAGAGGAAGTCGTTTTTTGCCCGTTCAGAACAGACTTGACACGGTCATAATAGCTGCCGCGCAAAATTTTCTTTTCATCGTCTCTGTCTTTAGACAACCGGTCGATTTCTGCCTGATCAATCGACAAAGCGCGTTCGTCTTTTTCCAAACCGCGACGATTGAATACACGGACTTCCACCACCGTTCCTTCAACTCCGGGAGGCACTCTCAAAGAAGAATCCTTCACATCGGCCGCCTTTTCCCCGAAAATAGCCCGTAACAGTTTTTCTTCAGGCGTCATCGGAGATTCCCCTTTCGGCGTTACCTTACCGACCAGAATATCCCCCGCCTTAACATCGGCGCCGATATACACAATACCGGTTTCGTCCAATTGTTTCAAAGCTTCCTCGCCGACATTCGGAATGTCTCGCGTAATATCTTCCTGTCCCAGCTTTGTATCACGGGCCATAACTTCAAATTCCTCAATGTGAATGGACGTGAACACATCGTCCGCCACCACTTTTTCGGAAATCAAAATAGAGTCTTCATAGTTATACCCGTTCCACGGCATAAACGCCACCAGAACATTGCGTCCCAAAGCCAACTCGCCCATTTCCGTCGCGGCGCCGTCGGCGATAATGTCGCCTTTTTCAACCTTTTCTCCGACTTTAACAATCGGCCGCTGCGTAATGCACGTATTTTGGTTGGATCTTTGGAATTTTTCAAGCGTGTAAATATCCACCGCAGAAGAACCGGCGTCCACATCTTCGGTTGCCCGAACAACAATACGCGTCGCGTCCACCTGTTGCACGATACCCGCTCTTTTAGCACAAATCGTCGCGCCGGAATCCTTTGCCACAACGGCTTCCATACCCGTTCCGACAAAAGGCGCCTTCGGTTGTAACAAAGGCACACCCTGTCTTTGCATGTTGGAACCCATCAACGCACGGTTCGCGTCGTCGTTTTCCAAGAACGGAATTAAAGCCGCCGCCACGGAAACCAATTGTTTCGGAGACACGTCCATATAATCGACTTCCGACGCTTGCGCCAAAATCGGTTCGCCGTTTTTACGAGAAGCCACCAAGGCATCTTTAAATTTTCCGTCTTTATCCAAAGCGGCATTTGCCTGCGCAATCGTGTGTTGTGCTTCGTCCATGGCCGACATATACACCACTTCTTTCGTCGGCTTTCCGTCCACAACCTTGCGATACGGCGTTTCAATAAACCCGTATTTGTTAATTCTGGCGTAAGAAGCCAAAGAGTTAATCAACCCGATGTTCTGTCCTTCCGGCGTTTCAATCGGGCAAATACGGCCATAGTGAGTCGGGTGCACGTCTCGAACCTCAAATCCGGCCCGCTCACGCGTCAATCCCCCGGGCCCCAAAGCGGACAGACGCCGTTTGTGCGTAATTTCGGACAACGGATTGTTTTCGTCCATAAACTGAGACAGCTGCGAAGAGGCAAAAAATTCACGAATAGCCCCGACAATCGGTTTGGCGTTGATTAAATCATGCGGCATAACGGAATCAATATCCACGGAGCTCATCTTTTCCCGAATAGCTCTTTCCATTCTCAATAAACCGATGCGGTATTGATTTTCCATCAGTTCGCCAACGGAACGAATACGCCGGTTGCCAAGGTTATCGATATCGTCGACCTCTCCTCTGCCTTCTTTCAACTCCACCAAAACTTTTAAAATGGCCAGAATGTCTTCTTTGCGCAACACCCGAACGGTATCCGGCACTTCTTCGGAAGAAAATCCCAAACGAGAATTCATCTTCACACGACCGACCGCAGACAAATCATATCTTTCCGTTTCAAAGAACATTCCTTGGAACAACTTTTCCGCCGTTTCTACCGTAGGCGGTTCCCCGGGGCGCATAATTTTATAAATATCAATCAGAGCGTCCTCTCTGGAAGTGTTTTTATCCGCCGCCATAGTATTGCGAATGTAAGGTCCGACATTGACATAATCAATATGCAAAATCTTAAAGGATTTTATTTTTAAAGAATCTATTTTTTCAAGCAACTCTTCCGTCAGCTCGTCGCCGGCTTCCATTAAAATTTCACCGCTTGTTTCATCAATAACATCTTCCGCGGCGAAAGAACCGATCAGCTGTTCTTTGCTCAAACGGATTTTTTCCAAGCCCGCCTGTTCCAGCTTTTTGATTTTTCCCATATTCAGCTTTTGTCCGGCCGGAGCCACGACATCGCCGGTTTTAGCGTCAACCAAATCATATTCCAGCATTAACCCTTTGTAATGAGCCGGAATAAATTTTGTCACCCAATTTTTCTTTTCTTTAACGACTTCGTCCGTTTCATAGAAATAAGACAAGATTTCTTCTTTGCTCATACCGTAAACGTCGGCGGGATTTATCTCCTCGCCTTTTTTGGCGGCCGCTGCCCGTTTTTGTTCCGTTTCGGCACTGTCCAACGCATACAGGAAAGTCGTAATCGGCAGCTTGCGTCGGCGGTCGATACGAATGTAAATCAAATCTTTGGCGTCAAATTCAAAGTCAATCCAAGACCCTCTGTATGGAATAATCCGAGCGGAAAACAAATATTTTCCGGAAGAGTTCGCTTTGCCTTCGTCATGGTCAAAGAATACGCCGGGAGAACGATGCATTTGAGAAACAACAACTCTTTCCGTTCCGTTCACAACGAAAGTACCTGTCGCCGTCATCATCGGCATATCGCCCATGTAAACTTCCTGTTCCTTGATATCGCGAATGGAACGAGCTCCCGTCGCTTCGTCCACATCCCAAACGACAAGACGCAAAGTCACCTTCACTCCGGCGGCGTATGTCAACCCTCTTTTGATGCATTCGTCAACATCAAATTTAGGGGTATCAAACTCATATTGAACAAACTCCAAATCGCCTCTGGAAGAAAAGTCATGTATCGGGAAAATAGACTGGAAAACTTCTTGCAGTCCTGTCGGCGTCCGTTTATCCGCCGGAACATTTTCTTGCAGAAATTGACTGTAAGAACTTTTTTGAATTTCAATCAGATTCGGCATTTCCGCGACCGCAGGAATCCTGCTGAAGCTTTTGCGTATCCGTTTGTGCCCTATGAAAGACTTCACCATTGTTGACATTGCCCTTTCTTTTGACCGCTGATTTCTGTCGGTTATTATAATCGGTTATTATAAACAGAAACTTAAAAAATAAAACCTATCAAGATTAAAACCACTGAAAGGCCAAGGGATAAAATAAAAATCCCTCGACCTTCAGTTGGCTTTCGAACCAAAGAATTACTTTAATTCAACTTTGGCGCCAGCAGCTTCGAGTTTCTTTTTCATCTCTTCAGCTTCTTCTTTGCTCACGCCTTCTTTAACTGTTTTCGGAGCCGCTTCAACCAGATCTTTGGCTTCTTTCAGACCCAGAGCCGTAATAGCACGGACTTCCTTAATCACATTGATTTTGTTGGCGCCAGCATCAGCCAAAACAACCGTAAATTCGGTCTTTTCTTCAGCGGCGGCCGCAGGCGCAGCCCCACCGGCAACAGCGGCAACAGCCACCGGCGCGGCGGCGGAAACGCCCCATTTTTCTTCCAACATTTTAGACAGTTCGGCAGCTTCCAAAACTGTGAGTGTAGAGAGTTCTTCTACGATTTTAGCTAAATCAGCCATTTTATTTCTCCTAAATTATAGTTATCAGTTTGCCTTTGACAAGGCAGGTTTTTTATACAATTAAAGTTTCTTATGCGTCTTGTTTTGAAGAATAAGCGTTCACCACGCGGGCGATTTGTCCGGCCGGAGCCTGAACAACACACGCAATCTTCGTCGCAGGAGCCGTAATAACGCCCAAAATCTTTGCTCTGAGCTCGTCCAAAGACGGCAGACTGGCCAACATTTTCAATTCATCAATGGTCAGTTTTTTCCCGTCCATGACGGCACCCAAAACTTCAAATTTTTCGTTATCTTTTGCAAAGTCCATCAGAGCTTTTGCCGTGCCGGCCGGATCATTCGCATACGCGATTCCCGTCGGTCCGCTCATCATATCCAATAAAGCTTCGCAAGGAGTTCCCGCAAGAGCAAGACGAGTAAGACGGTTTTTTGTTACACGATAGCCGGCCCCTTTTTCACGAACCTTGTTTCTCAACTCCGTTGTTTCGGCCACTGTCATTCCCTTATTCAAGGTCACGACCACCAACTCGGAAGTTTTGAAGACATCGTTCATCGTCGAGATCAGCTCTTGCTTTTCTGTCCGTTTCACTTTCATCTCCGCTTTTAAGTCTTCCCCTTTTTACAAAAGACAAGACTTTGTTACTCCAAAGGATTTCTTTCGTTTTTTCAATCGTCCGAAATCCGCTTAACCTGCCAAGAAGTTACTTCGTTTTGATAACTACCGTCTATGAAGGCAGCCTCGAAAGGCTCTTAAATCTTTTTTAATCAACCGGTTTTAAGCTTTCACCCGCAACCTGTTTTTTTTCAAAGACACCTGCAGTCTTGGACAGGCATTTTTTCGCCGACGCTCGTCAAAAGACAAACGCCGGCAAAACTCTTAATTCTCCGTGACGGAGGACAAGGTGACTTTCACGCCGACCCCCTGCGTGGAAGAAAGAGCCACTTTCTTTAAATAGTTGCCCTTTAATCCGGCCGGTTTGGCTCTCAAAATCGCCTGAACGAACGCTTTGATATTTTCTTTTAATTTTACTTCGTCAAAGCTGACCTTACCGACACCCGCGTGGATAATCCCCGTGCTTTCGACACGATATTGAACCTGACCGCCTTTAGCCGCTTTCACAGCTTCCGCCACGTCCATCGTCACCGTGCCCAGCTTCGGATTCGGCATCAAGCCTCTGGGGCCTAAAATTTTACCCAAACGACCAACGACACCCATCATATCCGGCGTTGCGATACACCTGTCAAAATTTATTTTTCCGCCGAGGACTTCATTCATCAAATCCTCTTCGCCGACGATATCCGCGCCGGCATTGCGCGCCTCTTCCTGTTTTGCCCCTTTGGCAAACACGGCCACGCGCAAAGTCTTGCCCGTTCCGTTCGGCAAAGAAACCGCCCCACGGATCATTTGATCGGCCTGACGAGGATCAACGCCCAGATTCATTGCGATTTCAACAGTTTCGTCAAATTTTGCTTTTGCGCTCTGTTTCACAAGCTTAATCGCTTCATCTAAAGAATAAAGCGTGTTTTTATCAACAGATTTGTAAGCTTCCTGTAATCTTTTTCCTTGCTTCATTTTTCTTACTCCACAACTTCCAAACCCATTGAACGCGCCTGCCCTTCAACCATCTTGGCCGCTCCTTCCAAAGTCGGAGAGTTCAAGTCGGGCATTTTTTGCTTCGCGATATCCATCACTTGCGCTTTCGTGATTTTTCCGGCTTTTGCCTTCCCCGGAGTTTTAGACGCTTTGTCCACACCCGCCGCTTTCTTTAAAAAGTAGCTGACCGGAGGCATCTTTGTGATAAAAGAAAAAGTTTTATCCACATACGCCGTAATAATAACGGGAATCGGCATCCCCGGTTCCATTTTTTGCGTTGCAGCGTTAAATTCTTTGCAGAATTCCATAATGTTCAAACCTCTCTGCCCCAACGCCGGTCCCACGGGAGGAGACGGATTGGCTTTTCCGGCAGGGATTTGTAACTTGACATATCCAGCTATTTTTTTTGCCATTTTTTAAACCTCTTTCATTATTTTAACCCATCTTTTTTTGAAGTTTCGCGGTCGAACCGATAGTAGGCTTATCTGCCGCGATTAAGCTAAAGGATCAAGATAGGAAAACACCCTTCGCTTATATTTTTTCAACCTGCATAAATTCCAGTTCCACCGGAGTCGCACGGCCGAAAATAGAAACCAAAACTTTTAATCTGGACTTTTCCGCGTCCACTTCCTCAATTGTTCCGACAAAAGAAGCGAACGGACCGTCGCTGACGCGCACCTGTTCCCCCACTTCAAAAGAAACCGTCGCTTTCGGAGAAGCCACTCCCTCTTCCATTTGTTGAAGAATTTGTTGAGCTTCCTTTTCAGTCATCGGGAGCGGTTTTTTTCCGCCCAAAAATTGAGAAACTTTCGGCGTGTTATTGATCATATACCATGTTTCGTCATTCATTTCCATTTTGATCAAGACATAGCCGGGGAAAAATTTTCTTTTTACCTGAACTTTAGCGCCTTTACGAACATCTATCACATTTTCCATCGGGACAAGGACTTCTTCAATCCGATCTTCCCAACCTTTTTTAGTCACTTGTTCGCGAATCGATTCGGAAACCTGTTTTTCAAAACCGGAATACACTTGAATCACATACCAACGTTTTGCCATTTGTCTCCTCTACAATCCCAAAATTTTTTGAATAAGCCACTGGCACACCAAATCCACGACGAAAAAGAAAGCCGTCGCAACCACGCTGAAAATCAACACCTGAACGGAAACCGCCAGAGCCTCTTTCCGAGTCGGCCATGTAATTTTTGAAATTTCCTGTTTTACTTGGCGAAAAAACTGCATTGGTGTCGTTTTCATATCAAAGTCCTATTTTTCTATCTGCGTTCGTCCAAAAACCTTTAAACACCCGATACCCGCGATACGTTCAAAGGCCTGATGGCAGGGGTGACAGGAATCGAACCCGTAGCCCCCGGTTTTGGAGACCGGTGCTCTACCAGTTGAGCTACACCCCTTGAAAACAGCGTCACTCACATCCTTTACCCTGCATACACAAGTTCGGGACGACGTATAATACTCTGTTTTTTGATTAAAAATCAAGTCTTTTTTTTATATTTTCAAAACTTTTTTCGGCGTAAAGAAATTATATCCTTTTTAAAAACTTTTTAAAGATTTTTTATCAAAATTCTGCAATATCTTTATTTAAAAAGACCGTGCGTCCAAAAAGAGCGGATTATCCCCGTCTGACCGTTCATAAGAAAAAAGTTTTTGAACTCAATAGCCGTTTTCTCTTTTATTCCATATTCCGACAGGAAAAGCGCCACACCGTTTCAAAGCGTCGTTTAGAGAAGGCAATTTTCCTTTTTTTAGGCGACAAAATATTTTTTCTTTCATCATGACCGGACAATTTCGGGCATAGGCAAATTCAAAGGCCGACATTTTTGTCTCCTTAAATAATAAAGGCTTCTTTCACCACAACTGGCTCAAACCCAAGGCTTATTTTGTTCAATTTCGACCCTGATTATCAAGGGAAAACAAAAAAAAGAGGACCGCAAAACAGCCCTCTTTTTATGTAAAATCGAAGTTCTAAAAGATTACTTCAAGATTTTAGAGACGACACCGGCGCCGACGGTATGACCGCCTTCACG
>CAVDQP010000022.1:0-12589 GCA_963611245.1 Holdemanella biformis | reverse complement strand
GGATATTATAAAACGCTTGGAAAGATAGCCGCTTTGCCGGATGAAGAAATTCCTCTTCTTCAGATTGCTTTTTTATTGGGGCGGTTTGATGCGCCGACTTTGTCCGAATCTTACGCGCGCCTTCATTTTAAAGAATTGGAACAAAAAGCGCATGAGCTTTTAAATGGAAAAGAAGCGGAAAACTTAACGCCGGAAGAATTGCTTTGTATTATCAAAGAAACCGTTTTCGAGGCAGCCGCTTATATTTGTTCGTTTGAAGACGCGGGAAAACCTTTTACCTTAAATATTCTGCAAATCGCGAAAAAAAGACGCCTGCACCCTTTTTATCTGAATTTCATTTATCTGCACTTGTTGCGTTCCTTGAATGTAAAAGCCGGCATTTTGTCTCTTCCAAAATATTTTCTGATTCAGATTGAAAATAAAGAAGGAAAACACTTTATCGCCGATCCGATTAAAGGCGGACAAATTTTATCGACCAACGATCTTAAAAACCTGTTAAATCATTGTCTCACCCTCACCGGAGATGAAGGAAAAGATTCTTTTCGTCCTTTGACAAACAAAGAAATTATCTTAAAGATACAAGAAACGTTAAAAGAAGCTTATATGAAAACCGGAAATCAAACCGGTGCGTTAAAAACGCTTCAAACGTTATTGATTATGGACCCGACCAATCCTTTTTTATGGTTGGAAGATTCTTTTTTACAAGCCAATCAAAACAATATCCGACAAGCGATTTTATCTTTGGAAACTTATCTTGTTTTTATGAAAGAAAAAGAAGAATCCAACACGCAGAAAGAGGAAGAATTTCTGTCTTACTTAAAAAAATCTCTCAATTGAAAAAGCAACTTTTTCCAAAAGGGGAAAAAGCCGGATTTCTTACCGCTAAACGACAGCGGAAAAAAGAAAAAACGCCGGATTTTTTACTCTTGAACGGCGGAAGAAAAAGCGCTTTTCAACTGTCCGCAAGCCGCCATAATATCCTGTCCCCTTGAAACGCGGATAGGCGCCGCGTAATAAGCGTTTTCCAATATTTCGGCAAACTTTTTAATTTGTCGCATATCCGAACATTCAAAAGGACTGCCCTGCCACGGATTAAAAGGAATCAGATTGAATTTCACTTCCAATCCTTGCACCAAAGAAATCAATTCTTTGGCTTGGTCCGGAGAATCGTTGATTCCCTTCAGCATAACATATTCCATTGTGATGTATTGCCGATGAGGCAACCGCGCTTGATATTCCCGACAAGCGGCCAGCAAAACTTCCAAAGGATACTTTCGGTTAATCGGCATAATTTTATTACGAATATCATTGTTCGGCGCGTGCAAACTAATCGCCAGTTTTGTCCCCGCGTCCGTTGCCAATTTCGGAATATTATCCGCCATACCGGCCGTGGATACGGTAATTTTCCGACGAGACAAAGCGATTCCTTCAGGATCCATCAAAATTTTCAAAGCCTTGATTAAATTATCGTAATTGTAAAGAGGTTCGCCCATGCCCATCACAACAACATTAGACAAATAGCGCACTTCATCTGTCGGCGTCGGCCATTCGCCGTAACTGTCTCTGGCGACCATAAATTGCCCGACAATTTCACCCGCCGTCAAATTTCTTTTAAATCTTTGCGTTCCCGTGTGGCAAAAAGCGCACTTTTGCGCGCACCCTATTTGAGTTGAGATGCAAACGGCGCCTCTGTCTTCTTCCGGAATATAGACACATTCCACTTGTTCGCTGTCTTGAAAAGACACCAACCATTTTCTGGTCTTATCCGACGAATTTTTTTCAACGACAACCTTTGGCCTTGAAATCGTATAATTTTCGGACAATTTTTGTCTTAAAGGCTTGCCCAGATTTGTCATTTTATCAAAATCCGTCTCGCCTTTATTATACAACCATTGCCACAATTGTTTGACACGAAACGGGCTTTCGCCCATCGCGGACATTTCGGATAAAAGCTCGTCTCTATTTAACCCGATGAGATCTTTTTTCATCACTTTTTAAAACCGACAGCTTATTTCTTTTTCGACGCTTTCCGAGGGCAAGCATTCGAAATGGCCTGATACGCTTTAGAAAATCCCTTTAAAGAAAAGGTATCCGTCGTTTTTGTCCCTCTGGAAGAAACACCGACAACAACCGCTTGATTTCCCGCCTGAAATTCTTTAATCACCTGCGCATCTTCTTCGGTGTTATTCATCCAAGCGTTTCCTTCCGTGGAAAACATGGTTATTTCTTTTTCAGAATCAACCCGAATAGTCGGTTTCCATTTTGTTTTATAGATATATCCCGCTTGAAAATGAGTCGTGTCGTTTGCCATATTCGGCCAACGAGTCACCATGATAAACACATCATCACGGCGCGTGTATTTCCCTTCCGATTTTTTCGGATAAGAGACCGTGTAGCACACTTTCCCGTCCGGCTGATTATAGGAATACGCTTCCCAATCGCCGAAACTGCCCAGTTTTTTCAACCTTTGAGACAAATCGGCCGCCCGAGCCGAACAAGCGCACGCCACTAACCCTATACCCCATAAAAACGTTGCAACAAACTTTTTCATCTTTGACACTCCTCTTACTCTAAATACTTTTTTTATTTTTACACCAGAAAACAAATGAAAGGCAACCTTTTAATTTTTTTTCTTTAACAGACTGATAAAAAAGCCGTCCATTTCTTCATAAGGAAAGGTCCTAACATCTTTATTTTTTGTCAAAAAAGCGTTCACCGGCGGAGATGAAATTTCCTGATGAACCAAATCGGGACAAGAAAGCACCACTTCTTCTCCTTCCTCTTTTTGCAAAGAACAAGTGCTGTATAAAACAAAGCCGTCTTTTTTCAACAATCCCGCGGCCGACAAAAGCATTTTTTTCTGCAATGCCGCCAATCGTTCCACATCAGCGGGGTGAAGGCGATTTAAAATTTCAGGATGCCGGCGCAACGTTCCCGTTGCCGAACAAGGCGCGTCCAGCAAAACGGCGTCATAAATTTCATTTTTTTCCAACGCGGAAGAATCCGCCTGTTTTATTTTATATCCGTCCAAGCGCAGTCTTTTCATATTTTCTTCAAATCTTTTTAAGCGGTTTTCAGAAATATCAAAAGCGTCTACTTGCGCCCCCAAACAAAGCAGCTGCGCGGTTTTTCCCCCGGGCGCCGCACACAAGTCTGCGATTTTTTTTCCCATTAAAGAACCGCCGAAAGCCTCTTTCAACACCAAAACCGGCAAAGAAGCGGCTCTGTCCTGCACCCACCAGCTGCCTGTTTCGTATCCTTTTGTTTTAAAAATATTTTCCGTTTTCAGGCACAAGATGCTTTCAGGAAAAACAACCTCTCCTTCCAGTTGCTGCGCCCAAAAAGAAAGTTTTTCCTTTTCTTTAACCGACAAATACAACAACGGTTCTTCCAACAAACTGTCCGCAATCCGCGTGGCCGATTCTTCTCCGTAAGATTCTTTCCAACTTTGGAAAAGCCATTCGGGCACATTGACGCCACGACCTTGAAATTCTTTTAAAAGCGTCTCTGTTTCTTGCATGACTTTTCGTAAAACGGCGTTGACCAAACCGGACAAAAAGGCCGTTTTTCTGTCCGCCTTGACCAACTCGACACTGGTCCACAAAACAGCGTGCGGCGGTGTGTGCAACAATAAAAGCTGCGCCGTCCCCAAACAAAGAATATCTTGAACTTTTTTTTGCTTTAAAGAAAGAGGTTTGAGTAAAAAACGACCGATAACGGCGTTTAAAATTCTTTCATATCGCAAAACGGTTAAAACCAAAAGGCGGACAAAGCCTTCATCTCTTTCAGATAAACTCCTCTTTTGAAAGACTTTTTGAAAGCTTGCGTCCGCCGTTGTTTCGTATTTTGAAATATCCGACAAAACGTCTAACGCCGCTTGACGCGCCGCCAATCCGGCTTTTTCTTTTTTCAAAGAAGGGCTCTTCTTTTTATCCCCAAAACCGGCTCGGTTATTTTGTTTTTTCCAACTTGTTTTTTTTGTTTTGATATTCATCACGATTGCCGCCTGAAAAACGCCGGAATTTCAAGTTGTTCTTCGGAAATAACCGGAATTTCCTCCTCTTTTTCCTCATGGTGAATATGCGGCGTCGGTTCTTTTACGGAAGGCTTTCCGCCGATACCCATCAAATCCAGAAGAGAAAATTTTGTTTTTTGTGAAACAGGCTCCTGTTTTTTTTCTTGTTCCGTTTCCGGTAAGCAAACGGCCGCCTCTTCAGGCAAAGAGTCTTCCACTTCCAAAGATTTTGAAATAATAATCGGCTCTGAAGGAATAAAAACATCTTGCGCCGTTTGTTCGCTTTTTGTTTTGTTTTCTTCGGCCGGCAATTCTATTTTCATAGGCTCGTCCGCCTCAGGTGTTGCCGGCGACTGAAATTCCGCCCGAACGGAAGATTTAAAAATTTCCGGCAACGGAGGTTCTTCTTCTTTAGAAGAATCAACCTCAACACCCATGTTTTTTTTCATATCCTTTGATTTATCCGTATCGGAAGCAACCGAAAACGCATCTGTTTTCTGCATCGGTGCAGCTGTTTTTGTTTCGTCTTCGTCCGAAATGGTGATAATCGTCTCATGAGCCTCTCGCGCAGAAGATTTTTCCTCAAAAGCAGACTTATCGCTCCGATGCGGAGAAAAAATAGAAAAGTCTTTCATCGACTCCGAAATAATGGAAATGCCGCTTTGTTCCGTCTCTTTATCCAAATTGTCTTTTTTCACGTCTTGCGCCGGAAATCCAAAAGGCGACCGCTTTTCTTCCCTCGGCTTTGCCGGCGTCAGATTAAAAGAAGGCATTTCCCTCTGCGTGTTTTTTTCTTCCCTCACAGCCGACCTATCGGATGAAGAGGTTCCGAAAATTGAAGAGGATAATGAAGACGCCGATGAGGAAATGCCGGAAATTCCGCTCCCCGTTTGAGAGGGGATTTTATAAGAAGATTCACTTTTTTGTTTTTTGTCCCCCTCAACAGGACCAATCCCCGTAGCGACAATCGACACGCGAATTTTTCCCGCCAGATTTTCATCACAGCAAGCGCCGAAAATAATATTCGCTTCCGGATCGACTTCTTCCCGAACACGTTCAGCCGCTTCATCAACCTCCACCAACGACAAATCAGTCCCGCCGGAAATATTGATAAGAACGCCTCTTGCCCCTTTCATGGAACTGTCGTCCAGCAAAGGATTGGCAATCGCTTTTTCCGCCGCGTTCAAAGCTCGGTTTTCCCCTTCCGCCTCGCCGCTGCCCATCATCGCCCGTCCCATTTGGCTCATAACGGTGCGCACATCGGCAAAGTCAAGATTTATCAACCCCGGCGTCAACATTAAATCCGTAATGCTGCGCACGCCTTGATACAACACATCGTCCGCCAGTTTAAACGCTTCCGCAAAAGTCGTATTCGGTCTGGCAATTCTGAATAAATTTTGATTCGGAACGATAATTAAAGTATCCACATATTTTGCCAGTTCTTCAATACCGTTTTCCGCCGTATTCATACGACGACGCCCTTCAAAATGGAAAGGCTTTGTCACAACGCCGACCGTCAAAATTCCCATTTCTTTGGCCAGTTTGGCTACAACGGGCGCTGCTCCCGTGCCCGTGCCGCCTCCCATTCCGGCCGTAATGAAAAGCATATGCAGATTTTCGAAAACCTCTTTCAGCTTGTCTAAAGATTCTTCCGCCGCCTGCCTGCCGATTTCCGGTTGAGCGCCGGCACCTAACCCTTGTGTTAAAGACGTTCCTAACTGGATTCTTTCATTAGCCAAAGACACCATCAATGCTTGCGCGTCCGTATTGGCCGCCACAAAAGAAGCGCCGTTTAACTTGGCTCGTATCATATTGTTAATTGCATTGCCACCGGCGCCGCCCAACCCGATGACACCGATATTCGGCGTTAAAAGAACTTCCGGCGCGGCTCCGGCCAAACCGATGGAAAAAGTGTCAGCAGCGCTTTCAACGACGCTTCCGGCGACGCTTTCTGAAGAGTTTTTTGCGGTATTTGCAAAAGAGTTTTCTGCAGTATTTGCAAAAGAGTTTTCCGTAACGCTTTCGGCGGTATTTTTTTCATAACTGTCCGCGATGAAACAGACCTCGTCGTTTTCAGCGTTGTTTTTTGTTACCTCGACAGAGTCGCTTTTTGCCTCCGTCTGTTCTTCCGATACCGACGATTCGTTCGGACACAATAAGGCATCGACATTTAAGGCGATGTCCTGTTTTATTTCCGTTTCAAAAGGTTTTTCTTGTTCCAAATCAACACCGGACTGTTCTAAAAATTCTGTATCAACCATTGCGCAATCCTTCCAAATATTCCGCGAGGGACTTTTATTTCGCTTTTTTTATAAATAGACTTTTTTGACTGTTTATTCAAGGCATACCTCAAAAGACCGACACTTGTCGCAAAGGCAGGCTTATTCCAATCGGCGGGTAATCCCCTTACATGAATCGGCCCCGACAATTGAACATGAGCTTGTAAAGCCGACGCCGTTTTTTCCCTCAACCCTTCCAAACGGCTGGCGCCTCCCGTCAAAACAACATGCTGCGTGGCAATATGACCATACTGACTGACCGAAGAAAGATACATTTGAATTGTTTCAAGCATTTCTTCCACTCTTGATTCGATAATGTCGTTCAGATAGGCCTTTGTTGACGAATAAACCGCGTTATCCTGCGATTCGCCGACCACTCGAATATTCAAAGTTTCGTTTTCGTCTTTCGGAGAACTGAAAGCCGCCCCTTCCAAAGTTTTCAACCGTTCCGCTTCCAAAAACGACGTCATCAACCCTTGTGCGATATCTTTTGTGATTAAATTTCCGCCCAAAGGCAATGTCGCAATCGCGTTTAAAATATTATTCAAATACAAAGCGATAGACGTTGTATCCGCGCCGATATCAATTAACACCGCGCCGATTTTTTTTTCTTCCTCCGTCAGACAAGCCAACGCCGAAGCGTAAGGAGTCGCCACCTTATAATCTATGCCCAAGCGGCATTTATTCAACACCGTTTCCAAATTTTTCATATGACTGACGGGCAAACAAAGAAGATGCAGCTTCACCCCCAAAATTTTTCCGCTTAATCCGCGCGGATCCTCCAATTCCTGATCATCTAAAATATAGTATAACGGCATTTGCAGAATAACTTCCTGATCGGCCAAATCCACTTGTTTTAAAGTCTGGTCCACCAATCTTTTTATATCCGAGGACGTGACAAGATGATCATCTTCAATTTCAATTTTCGACTGAATAATTTTAGAAACCAGCTTAGACGACGACACATTCACAATAACCGAGGACACATGCAACTGCGCTTCTTTTTCCGCTTTCAAAACGGCGGATTGAATGCATTGAGTCGCCGATTCCACATCGGTAATCATTCCTTTTTTTATGCCTTGCGCCTGTTGATACCCGACACCTAAAACATCAATCTGCCCGTCCACCGGCACCGATTGAGCAATCAAACACACCACCTTGTCGGAACCGATGTCCAATGCGCAAATGTATCCTTTTTTTCCGACTTTAGGCATCTCTTTCTCCAAACAATTCTTCCGGCGTCAAAGTGTTTTTGTTTTGTTCGCCGCCCGATTCTTTGCCGTCTTTGTCCAATACTCTCCGGTTATTTTGTTCGGCAGGTTTAACAATCAGCCGGTCGTCCATTCTCAAGTCGATATAAGCCAGATTTCTATCCAAAAGGTGATATGTGTTTTCATATTTTTCCAGCCGTTGTAAAGCCGCTTTTTCATTTTCTTCCGGCAGTTTGATAACCAACGGCGTTTCCAAAGAATCCAGCCACATATCCCATCTGCGCCCAGAAATACGCCGCAAAGAACGCACCCGTTTATACAAATCCGGATACTCTTCTTCCAAAACCTGCACCAACGCCGGCGCCAAAGAATCCGCACCGTCACCGACCACAATCACCAAAGATTCCAACCCTTTTGAACTGGTTTCTATCAAATTCCCGTCCGAATCCAAAGGATAATGCACGCCTTGAAATTGATACAACGCAATCGGCGTTTTTTCTTCCAGCCGAATATACAACATTTTAGGCAAATGCCTTTCAACCTGCGCGGATTTCACCCACGGCAACAGCTCTATTCTTTGTTTTATTTCCTCCAAATCCAAAGCCATAATCGGCATACCTTTGCGCACATTCAACGCCAATTCCATATCTTTCAAAGAAGTGCGGACACGGCCTTCAATAAAAACTTCTTTCAGACAAAAACCCGCGTCGCGAGAGGCTATCCGCGCTTTCATTTTCATATTTTCAATCCGATCGGAAAAAGAACCGCTTTTTATTTCAAAGGCAAGCCAAGCAAAACCGGCGGTCAGCACAATAAAAAAAATGACGGCAAAAAATCTTTTCACCCATTTTTTTATTTTAGCCCATCGGCCTTCACAAGTTTTTTCCAAAAAAACATCTGACTGTCTGTTCATCTGCCCGTTACCTTAATTTTTTTCAACTTTGCTATTTTATTTTGCCGTTTTTTCTTTTCCATCGGTTATGATTTTAAAAGAGGAATACCGATGCGCAACACTTCCCATTCCAAAGAAATACCACTGCTTTCCAAAACTTTTTTACGAATGGTTTCGCCTAAAGCTTCTACATCACCGGCCGTTGCTTTCCCCGTGTTGATAAGGAAATTGCAATGCTTTTGAGAGACTTCCGCGCCGCCTATTTTCATACCGCGACAACCGGCTTTATCAATCAAACGCCACGCCTGCAACCCTTCCGGATTTTTGAAAGTGGAACCGCACGTTTTCACGCCGACGGGCTGATTTTTTTCTCTCATTTCCTTATATCCGGCCATTGTTTCTAAAATTTCTTCGGCGTTTTTCGGCGTGCCTTTAAAAGTCGCCCCGACAAAAATCCAACCGGAAGGCAGCAAATTTTGCCGATACCTGAAAAATTCCGCGTCCATCGGGATTGTTTTAATTTCTCCTTTTTGGTTAATCAAGCGAATGGAAACCAAAATATCCTTGATTTCCGCGCCGTAAGCGCCGGCGTTCATTCTTAAAGCACCGCCCACACTGCCGGGAATACCGCATAAAAATTCAAAACCGGACAGACCGTTTTTTTGCGCCGTTTTGGCCAATTCCATCACCAGAAGAGACGCGCCGCATTCTATGGTATTGTTTTCATTGACTTTACAATAAGAAAAATTTTTTCCCAAATGAATAACCAACCCCGGAACGCCTCCGTCTCGAATAATCACATTAGAACCCGCTCCCAAAAGCGTTGTCGGAATATTCAAATGATGAGAAATCAAAAGAGCCAAATCCTGTTCGTCCGCCGGTTCGAACAAAACCTCAGCCGGCCCGCCGACATTCATCCATGTCATTTTTGACAGAGCGGCGTTTTCCGTCAACTTTCCTCGTAAAGGCGGAAGCCTGTCCAATAAAAAAGAACGTTTGCGAAGTTTAAATAAATGAAACATTTTTTCTTTTCCTTTATATCACCGTTTGAATTATCCGATATTTTTCTTGTCCGCCCCAAATATTTTACAATTTTTCAACCTGTCTTGTGCCGTTTTTTTAAGGTTTTTTATAAAGCTTAAATCTGATCCGCCAGATGATGCGCGTAAACCGTAACAGACCCTGCTCCCATGCAAACCACCAAATCGCCGGCCTTTACCCTTTTTTTAACTTCCGACGCCAATTCGTCCCAGCCGGACAGACAAACCACATCTTTTTGATTTTCCGTCTTCAAGATGTTTTCGGCAATTGTCTCTTTCGAAACACCGAAAATCGGATCCTCGCCGGCGGAATAAATATCCGTGATAATAACACTGTCCGCTTGTTGAAAACAAGTCGCGAATTCGTTCATCAGATTATAAACGCGTGTATACCGATGCGGTTGAAAAACAACGACAATCTTGCCTGTCGCTATGCTTTTTGCCGCGTTAAGAACGGAACGAATTTCCGTCGGGTGGTGCGCGTAATCATCATAAACGACAACGCCGTTTTTTTCTCCGACTTTTGTAAAGCGCCTTTGAACGCCAGCAAAATCCGCCAAACCTTGTTTTATTTTTTCAACCGGAATACCCCAATACAACCCCATGCCTAAAGCGGCCAAAGAATTTAAAACATTATGAGGTCCCAAAACCTGTAAACAGACATTTTGAATTGTTTCGCTTTTTTCAGGGTCGTTTTGATAACAAATCACGTCAAAAAACTGTCGGCCGTCTTGCGTTCTTAAATTGACGGCGCGCAAATCGGCGCCGGTTGTCAAACCATACGTCGTTATTTGAGGAAACTTTTCCCCTTTGAATTTTTCCGCCAACCTTTTGACTTGAGGGTGATCGGTGCATAAACATGCCCGACCGTAAAAAGGAATCTTCTTTAAAAACTTTTCAAACGCGTTTAAAAGATTTTCAAAATCGCCGTAATAATCCAAATGTTCCGGATCAATATTCGTAATCACGACATTATCCGACGGCATTTTCAAAAAAGTCCCGTCGGATTCATCTGCTTCCGCCACCAACCACTTTCCCTGTCCCGTTTTCATATTCGATCCCGTCTGGTTCAAAATGCCGCCGATAATCAGATTCGGATCGGCGCCCGACGCCTGAAGCACGGAATAAATCATTCCTGTTGTAGTGGTTTTTCCATGCGTTCCGGCAACGGAAACACAGTCATACCGTTTCATAATTTCGGACAACATTTCCCCGCGAGTGAACACGGGCAGCCCCTTTTTTAGGGCAAAAACCAACTCTTTGTTATTTTTCCGAACGGCGGACGTATACACAACCACTTGCGCATTTTTGACATTTTCCTCACTGCAACCGATAAAAACAGGGATTCCCTTGCGTCTTAAATTTTCCAAAACAGGCCTGTCCGACAAATCCGACCCTTGAACGGAAAAACCGTTGTCATGCATAAATTCGGCCAAACCGCTCATTCCTATTCCGCCCAATCCGATAAAATGGACAATGCCGAAATGTTCGCTCAACTTAAACATGAGCCGACTCCTGTTTTTCACAGGCGCTTTTATTGATGACTTCTTCGGCGGTTTCAGCCGTTTTTAAGGCCGCTTGCGTATTTTTATGAGCCAAAGCGCAACCGCTTGCTTTTTCCAAAAGTGCCGGATTTTTAATCAGCTCTTCTATTCGTAAAGCGAAATTTTCCGTCGTCAGCTCCGATTCTTTCATCATCCAACCGGCTCCCGTTTCCGTAAAAAAATAAGCGTTTTTTTCCTGATGATTATCCGCCGACGTCGGCAAAGGAATTAAAATCGCCGGCCGACCGAATGCAAACAATTCCGTGATGGTGGAAGCACCGGAACGACCGATAACCAAATGCGCTTTAGCCATCAATTCCGGCATATTTGAAAAGAACGGCGCCAAAACCACCTCAGAAAAACCGCAAGAGTCATAAATTTTTCGAACCTGTTCCAAATGATCGGCGCGCACTTGTTGCGTAATTCTGATTTTTTTCTTTAATTCAACCGGCAAACCGGCCAACGCCTTTGGCAAAAATTCACCGAAAAAGCGCGCTCCTTGAGAACCGCCGAAAATCAATAAATCAAACATACCGTTTTTTCTTTCGGGATAAGGCGCGGGCAAATATTCCAGCACGGAAGGCCGCACCGGCATTCCCGCATACACGGTTTGAACGTTTGAAGGAATTCTTTCCGTTTTTTCAAAAGAAGTCGCCACGACCGCCGCTCTTTTGGCCAACAAACGATTCGCCCTGCCTAAAACGGCGTTTTGTTCATGCAACAAAACCGGCACGCCTAAAATTTCTGCCGCGATTCCCGTCGGGACGGAAGCATATCCGCCAAAGCCCATAACCAAAGACGGCTTCATGCGAAAAAGCAACCACAACGCTTGCATCACGCCGATTCCCAATTTAAAAGCTGCCGCCGCTTTTGAAAAAAGCTTTTTGCCGGTCACGGATTCCGCCATCAGACGATAAATTTTCACGCCACTTAAATCGCCGGTAAATTCCTTACCGCGTCTATCGGTCATAAAAACCAGACGATAGCCTTTTTTTTGCAATTCCTTCATCGTTGTTTCCGCCGGAAAAATATGTCCGCCGGATCCGCCCGTCGTTATGACGATAAGAGGCGCCAAGCCCGTTTTTTCCGTCTTTTTTGAAAAAGAATCGATAGAGGCGTTTTTTTGACCGCCGTCCGTTTTTTCATGTAACGATGATTGAATCATTCAAAATCTCCTTTTTTCGGGTGCAATCGCGTCAAAGACAACAACGCCCCCATACCAAACGCTATGGATATCAGCGAAGAACCGCCATAGGAAATAAACGGCAAAGTCATTCCCTTTGTCGGTATCAAGTGCAAAGTGGACGCCACATTTATCACCACTTGAACGCCGAACTGCGTCAAAAGTCCGGTCCCCGCCAAAATTGTAAATAAATTTGTTTCTTTCATAATCAGCAAAAAACCTCTGCATATTATAAAGGCAAATATAAACAGAAGTAAACAACAAAGAATAAAACCGAACTCTTCCGCGACAACCGCCATAATAAAATCGGTGTGAGCGTCGGGCAAAGAAGCTTTTACAATCCCTTCCCCGGGTCCCAAACCGAACCAACCGCCGTTTCGAAAAGCTTCCAAAGATTTAGACACCTGATACATATCTCCCGTTTG
>CAVDQP010000021.1:12169-13291 GCA_963611245.1 Holdemanella biformis | reverse complement strand
TGCCTATTCCGGTCAATTCGTATGAAAAACTGGAATCTTTAAAGAAAATCACCGAATGCCTTTTGCAAAAGCTGCAGTCTTTTTCTGCCGAGGAACAAGAACAAATCGCACTGATTGTGGAAAAAATGCGCGGTTGGAGCTGGCGCAAAATCCTTTTAAAAGTTTTGCCTGTTGTTATGGAAAAAAGTTTTTCTGCCTTAAAAAATATCGATGAGTGGCAGGAAGAATCTCCCAAAGGCGAGGGGGCTTTTGTCCCTTTGACGGAAAAAGAGGTGGAATGTGGTCTGTCTGCGTGTCTGAAAAAGTTAAAACGAAATGAAAAAAGACAGGAACAGGAAAAATACGCGCGTCAGGCATCGTGGATTTTCAGCTTTGCGCAGGCAAAGGAAAAACAAGAGGTGCACGCCGTTTTGGCACAAGCCGGTACCGGTGTCGGTAAAACTTTGGGATACGGCATTCCGGCGTATCTTTGGACGCAAAAAAACGATTCTTGCGTTTGGATGAGCACGTATACAAAAGCGTTGCAAACACAGTTGTTAAATGAACTGTCGCCGTTGTTTAGCAAGGGTGAAATCGTTGTTCGAAAAGGACGGGAAAATTATCTGTGTCTGTTAAATTATATGGACGCGATGGACACGGGAATTGTGTCCGTTCCTTTGGGATTTGTCGCCAGATGGTTGATGAAAACAAAGGACGGGGATTTGCGTGGCGGTGATTTTTCCGGCTGGATTATGGATTTGTTCGGGCGTTCGCCATTTTTGAATTTAACGGACAGGCGAGGCGAATGTCTGTTTTCTGCTTGCCCTTATTATAAAAAATGCTTTATTGAAAAAATCGTCCGTTCCTGTGCGCGCGCAAAGGTCGTGATTGCCAATCACGCGCTTGTGATGACGCAACTGTCCTCTTTGTCGGAAGGAAAGTCTTTTTCAAGTCACTATGTTTTTGATGAAGGACATCATTTGTTTCAGTCGGCGGACAGCGCCTTTTCTTTGGAATTGTCGGGACAAGAAGGGTTGTTTATGTTTCAATATATTTTTGGCGCACGGCAAAACACAAAGTATTTGAAGGGGTTGGCTCTTCGGGTGAAAAAATTGCCGAACGGTTCTGCTTTCAAAGTGCAGG
>CAVDQP010000021.1:10507-12159 GCA_963611245.1 Holdemanella biformis | reverse complement strand
GTGCAGGACGCTTTACTGGAAGTGTTGGAAAAGGCTTCTTTTCTGCCGAAAGAAGGTTTTATCAAAAGGATAAAAACTAATCGTCCGAAGGGAAGTTGGGAAACTTTTTTGCAGGCGGTGTATCGTCAGGTTTTGTCTCAAAACAAAATGAACGACGAATTCAGCAAGGAATGCGGTGTTTATCCGGCAACAGACGATGTTTTGCGCGCGGCGGAGATTTTAAAAACGGATTTTCAATTATTGACTGCCGCTTTAAAAAGCCTTTTGAACGCGTTGGAAGAACCCTTTTCAGAACCGCTTTCTTCCTCTTGTCAAAAAGAAGAAAAGGAAAAAACGGCGCAGATTCCAGTTTCCGAAGAGAATACAGAGCAGGCTTTGCGCCAATTAGAACCGTTTGAAAAATCCGTGATGCAGCGTCTTTTGCAACCGTTTGAAGGCTTTATTCAGATGCTGGATTCTTTGAAAAAAGAACCGAATACGACGTATGTGGACTGGTTTGAAATTACAAAAAGAGAAAAAGAAGACGTTGATGTTTTGTTCGCTCGTCATTTTTTGGATCCTATGAAACCTTTGTATGAGATAATCAACAAAAAAGCAAACGGGTTGTTGATTACTTCGGCGACGTTGAAAGAAAAAACGCAAGATGAACAGGAAGATTGGAAAAGAGCGCAAATTTTATGCGGTGCAAGATATTTGCCTCAACCGGCGGTGAACGTGGCGTTGCCTTCGCCGTTTTGTTATCAAGAACAGGCCAAGATTTTTTTGATAACAGATGTGGATAAAAATTCTCCTCAAGCTGTGGCAAACGCTTTTTTGAAATTGTTTTCCTCCTCTCAAGGCGGCGCCTTGGGTATTTTTACGGCGATACATCGGTTAAGAAGCGTGTATCAGATGATTGACGCTCCCTTGCGCCAAGCCGGCATTGAATTATTGGCGCAACACGTGATGGATATGGCGCCTGCGACTTTAATTGATTTATTCAAAGCCGATGAAAACGCTTGTTTGCTTGGAACGGACACGGTGCGAGACGGAATCGATGTGCCGGGCCGATCGTTGCGTCTGATTGTTTTTGACAGAATCCCATGGCCGAGACCGGATATTTTGCATAAAGCCCGTCGCAGTCTTTTTGAAAAGGGCGTGTATGATAAAATGATGGCAAGACAACGGCTGACGCAAGCGTTCGGTCGGCTTATTCGCAATAAACGGGACAAAGGCTTTTTTGTCCTTTTGGAATCCGCTTTACCGTCGGAATTGGCGTTGGCTTTTCCTCAAGAGGTGGAATTGTGCCGCGTTTCTTTGAACGAAGCTGTGTGCCGGATAAAAGAGGAAACGGACAAGGAAAAAGACCGTCGATAGGTGAGGCGAAATTTTTTCAAACGTTTTAATTAAAAAGAACAATAAATCAAGAGGATAAAAAATGTCGGATAGCACGGAAAATCACAAAGAAAGCTTTGAAAAGGAAGAACAAAACAGACAAACGACGGCGCCGTTATGTCCTTTTTTCGGCGCTTGCGGCGGGTGCTCTTTTCAAAATATGCCTTTTGACGACTATTTGAAAATGAAAACACAAAATGTCGAGCGGCTTTTGCGGCAAGCCGGTATTGAAAAAAAAGCGGATAAAGTGTTGACGGTGCCTTTGCACAGCCGTCAAA
>CAVDQP010000021.1:6825-10497 GCA_963611245.1 Holdemanella biformis | reverse complement strand
GTCAAAGAGCCACTTTTGCGTTTTTCAAGTCTCATTTGGGATTTAACAAGGCCAAAAGTCACGATATAGAGGATATTTCTTCCTGTCTTTTGTTGCGTGAGGAGCTGGAAAGACTGATTGTTCCTTTGCGCAAGGTGCTGTCGTGTTTTTATTCGGCGGGGGATGTGTATGTTTTATCCTTGCCGGAAGGAGTCGATGTTCGTATTGAAGAAAGCGGTAAAAAGAAAACAAAACTTGCTTATGAACAGATGGAAAATTTGGCGGATTTCGCGCGGGAAAATAATTTGGCTCGGTTGACGTTTAACGGGGATTTGATTTTCCAAAGGACGCAATCGCCTTTGACGGCCGGCGATTTTTTGCAACCGTCTCAAGAAGGAGAATCCCTTTTAGTCAAAGAAGTTCTGACGGAGATGGCCGGTTTTCAAAAAGCGGTTGACTTGTTTTGCGGCGCCGGCACGTTTACGCTTCCGCTGGTTCAATCCGGTCTGAAAGTTTTGGGAATCGATTCTAATCGAAAGGCGTTGTCCGTTTTGGAAAAAAAAGGTGTGCCGTTTTTGTATCGGGATTTGTTCCGCTTTCCGATGTCGGCGGCAGAGTTGGCGCCCTATGATGTGATTGTTGTCGATCCGCCCAGAGCCGGTGCTTTGGAACAAAGTCGGGAATTGGCGCAAAGCGGGGTGAAAAAAATCGTGATGATTTCTTGCGCGCCGAATACTTTTGCCAGAGATGCGGCTGTTTTAAAACAAGGCGGTTATATGATAAAAAAGCTAACGGCGCTTGACCAATTCACATTTTCACGGCATATTGAAGTTGTCGGCGTTTTTGAAAAATAGGCGTTGGACTGTTTTTGGGCAAAAAAGGAGAAAAAAATGAATATCAGACAAGTAAGCGATTGTGTTTTTTCTATCGGGGCAAAGGATTATCATCGCCGGTTGTTTGACCAGCTGATGCCTTTAAGCGAGGGAACGAGTTATAATTCCTACTTGATTAAAGGGTCGGAAAAAACGGCTCTGGTCGATACGGTGTATCCGCCTATGGCGGCCGAGTTTTTGGAAAAATTAAAGGCGATGGAGATTGAAAAAATCGATTATGTCATCATCAATCACGGCGAACAAGACCATACCGGCACTTTGCCGTTGTTGTTGGAATTGTATCCCGAGGCGAAAATTGTCACCAACGCCAAATGCAAAGAAATCACCATGGGTTTTTTGCCTTTGAAAGAGGAAAATTATATTGTCGTGGAAGACGGACAGGAACTCAGTCTTGGCAATAAGACTTTGCAATTTATGTTGGCGCCGTGGGTCCATTGGCCGGATACCATGTTCGCTTATTTAAAAGAAGAGGGAATTTTGTTTTCAACGGACTTTTTCGGTTCTCATACAACGAATTACGATGTGTTTTTGGAAAATGAAACAGCGATTATTCCGTCTGTCAAAAGCTATTACGCTGAAATTATGATGCCGTTTGCAAAAATTTTCCCGAAGTATTTGGATAAGGTAGAGGCTTTAAAACCGAAAATGATTGCTTCTTCTCATGGGCCGATTTACAAAAATCCGCAATTTGTCATTGATTTATACCGCCGATGGTCAAGTTCGGAAAAACAAAAGAAAGTGGCGATTGTGTGGGTGTCTATGTATGGCGCAACGGAAAAAATGAAAAATTATTTAAAAGAAAAGTTGATGCAATCGGGAATCGAAGTGTCGGATTATGACGCTGTCGGTCTTGATGTCAGCCATTTGGCGATGGATTTGGTGGACGGCGCCGGATTGCTTATCGCCTCTCCGACCGTGTTGACGGGACCTCACCCGGCAATTGTTTTACCGATATTTTTGGCTAACGCGATTAAGCCGAATCTTAAATTCGCCGGTATTTTCGGGTCATACAGCTGGGGCGGTCTGATGGTTGATAAAATCAAAGCAATGCTGCCGAATTTGAAAGAAACGGATATTCTGGAACCTGTTTTAGCAAAAGGCACACCGAAGACAGCAGATTTTGCCGCTTTGGATTCTATGGTCGAAAAAATTAAAAGTTATTTTTGACAAAAAAAGTTGACATTCGAAAAACTTTTTTTTAAACTGTCTTTAAAGATAATTTTTTAAAGAAGAGGTGTCCTATGGCCGAAGAAATTTCCGTCTCTCCTTATGCCTATTTGGAAAAGGATTATTTTGAAAAAAACGCTGCCGAATATAAAAGATTAGTCGGCAGACGGCAGCAAAAAACTTTGGATAAATCCGACGAGTATTTTGAAGGCATAAAAAAAGGCATTCAAAACTATTATCGCCGGCCGAAAGATGCGTATAATCCGCAATTGGCAAAGGTGGTGCGTGAAAATATTTATTCCAGCTATTTGGAATCTTTCAGAAGAAAGTTTGACGCCTATATCCGTCAGGCAAAAACAAAAGGTGTTGAATGGGTCTTTTTTAAAAACTTTAAAGAAGAAAACGGCGTCGAAAACGATATTTTGTCTTACGCTTTGCGGCATAATATTTTCGGAATGGGCGATTTTGGCAAAAGCTAGTATACGCCGTATATCAATTTTTTCGCTCAGGGAAAAAGCAAAGAACAGCTCAACAATCTTTTGTTTTTCATCGGTTCCGAAAAAAAAGTTTTGACGGCTATAAACAGTCTGGCGGGCGCCGGAGCGGACTTGCGCTTTGTGGAACCGACAACGGGCAACACGGCGTTGATGGCGTTTTTTGAACACCCGAAAAAAACCGTTTGGATATCATCAAAAGATGAACAGACCGGTCAGGGGCAAAAATATTCGTTGGTAGACCTTTTTAAAAGGAGCTTTTTAGCTGCACGACCGCAACCGAAGGAGGGGTGTTTTTACTTTCCTCGCAATCAACAGGGTAAAAATATTTTTGATATGTTGTTGCAAAACGGGTATGTGGAGGAGCTGTCGTCTTTGTGCGGTTTGTGTGTGTCGTATTTAAAGGATTTGTCAAAGGAGTGGCCCGACGAATTTCAAGCGTCCGCTTTTCAGGTGAAAGAAGCGTTGCCGTTGTCGTATATGATGCTTTATCTGTTGGATAATATGAAGTCGGAAAAAAGAGAAGCGGCGACGGAAAGTTTATACTTGCTTCAAATGGCGGTAAACGGTTCTTTTAGAAAGATTAGACTGGCTCAGGGTGAAGAAACGGAACAAGGTTTTTGGGTGAAAGACCCTTTGCCGTCTCATTTGGTGATGTTGTCAAGAGTTTGTGATATTCATTGCTGGGAAGATTTGCAAGGATACGCGCCTTTGCATAAAGACGGCGACCAAATAATGCAAATTTGGGAAAAATCTCAAAAGATGCTCAAGGCGGCTAAAAAAATGTCCCGCGCGCGGGAAAAAACGGCGGAACAGTCGGAACAATCCCTGTTGCCGGAATTTACAGAATCGGCGGAATTGTCTACACAGCAAGCGTTGGCGGAACAGACAAATTCGGTGAAAAAGGAAAATTCTGCGGAAAAGAAAAATCCGGCGGAACAGGCGGGCACGCAAACCGTTTCCGCTCCGTCTGAAAAAAACGGGACCTCTTCCGATTTGCCACAAAAAACGCAAGAAAAAGACGAGCAGCCATGGTTGTTTTCCAAAGAAGAATTGGCGCTTTGCCAGATTATTTCAGAGGCGCTTTCCAACACGAACAACGATTAAAAGTTTCTTTCGGCGTGATTTTAGAAAAATTT
>CAVDQP010000021.1:699-6815 GCA_963611245.1 Holdemanella biformis | reverse complement strand
GCAGAAATAAAAACTTGGTGCAAGTAAAAATGGGTTGATTATTTAAGTTCCGCCTTGGCCGGACATAATTTTAATATTGATTGGGTTAATAATGCCCGTGGTGGTTTTTATGCCTGTTATTTTGATTGGATAAACTGCAAAAATGGCGAAAACTACAAACAAATAGAAATATCATTTAAAGATGGTCTTACATCTGAAGTAAAGGCATGTTTAAAATTTTCTTCTGATAATGCAAAAATTACACATGATAGTAAATCTTTGATAAAAGATTTGCAGGACGCTGTTGTAACCAAAGGATATCAAGCAGATCATCGTTTGGGCAGAACAACAATATGCGTATAAAATGGCAAAAGGTATAAAAGATGTTCAAGAGTTTATAAACAATGCGTCATAACGCAAAATGGAATAAAAGTAATAAAGTTGTAGGCTGTATTGGTTAAAATCAGAAAAGGGCGGTATTTAACCGCCCTTTATTTTTGCTTTTTTGAATAATTTTTCGCAGATAAAAGTTTCTAGCTCAACGCTTTTTTTAAACGAGCCGTGACTCTTTCTTTCCCTAAAACCTGCATAATGGCAAATAAATCGGGAGATTGGCTGCGCCCGGTGACAAGGACTCTTAACATCGTTGCGGCGTCGGAAATGTTGCCTTTGTATTTGTCGGGCGCTTCCTTATATTCCTTTGTGCTGCCGGCATAGCCGTTTTCCAAAGCGACGGTTTTCAGCTTTTCAAACCACGTGTCTTTATCGTCCGCCGGATCGTAAACAGCCAAAAAGCCGCGGGCAATTAAGGCCGCATTTTCTTTGTCAAGGGCAGGGACCGTCTCTTGAAATTTGTCTTCAAAGAAATAGGACAATTCTTCTTTCAGTTGCGCCCAAACTTGAATATCCTTGCGCCCTTTGCCGGACGGATTTCTTTCAATGTTCAAAATTGCCAAAACATAGTCGCGATTGTTTTTCATCAAACAAAACAGTTCTTCATCGTATTTTTCAGCCCAAGTCAACGCGTTATTGTAAACTTCTTCGGCGGTCATATGCGCGATGGTGTCTCGGCTGACACTGTTCAGTTTGACAAAATCCATCAAAGCGCCGCTGATACCCATTTTTTTGAGAGAAAAAGGAAAATCGTTCATCGGTTTGACGGGGTTTTGACGCCGCCAATCTTCAAAGTTGGAATTCGCGATGTTCAGCAAATATTCCAAAACCGCTTGTTTCGGATAGCCTTGTTCGTCGTAAAAAGCCATACCGGCTTCGGGGTCTTTTCTTTTGCTGAGTTTGCGTTTTGCACCGTCGTCCATTTTTTGAATTGGCGCCAGATGCCCGTATTTCGGCGTTTTCCACCCCATTGCGGCGAAAAGTTGAATATGCAAAGGCAAGGAAGAAACCCATTCATCGCCTCGGATAACTTGATTTGTTCCCATCAGATGATCATCGACAACGTGCGCAAAATGGTAAGTCGGCAATCCGTCCGATTTCAACAGGACGATATCCAGATCGTTTTCCGGAAAATCTCTTTTCCCGCGCAACACGTCTTCAATCACAATCCGGCGGTTGTAATCTCCCTCTGATTTAAAGCGGATAACATAAGGGGTGCCGGCTTTTATTTTGCGAATAACGTCTTCTTCGTTCAAGTAACGGCATTTTGTCCATTGTCCGTGATAACCTGGGCGCGCGCCGGAAGCTTCCTGTTGTTTTCTTAAAGAGTCCATATCTTCGGCCGTGCAAAAACACGGATACGCTTTGCCTTCTTCAACCAGCTTTTTGACATAAGCCTGATAAATTTCTTTGCGTTGGCTTTGGATATAAGGACCATAATTTCCTTTTTGGCTCATATCCGGACAGACGCCTTCATCGATTTTTAAACCGTATTCGTCAAGAGAAGAGGCAATCAATTCCGTTGCGCCGGCGATTTGTCTTTTTTGGTCGGTGTCCTCAATGCGCAGGATAAAAACGCCCCCCGATTGATGCGCCAATCTTTCGCAAACCAGCCCCGTATACATGGTGCCGATGTGCATATAGCCGGTCGGTGACGGCGCCACTCGGGTCACCTTGGCCCCCTGAGGTAAAGAACGGGCGGGATAGCGCGCCTGTAATTCTTCAACGGACGGTAATGGGTCGGGAAAAAGCAAATCTGTCAATGCGCTCATAATAATATCCTTTTGTATACTTTCTTTTATTTTATCAAATTGAAGTCATAAGATACGGCTTTCAGATGCTTTGCAAAATAGCACAAGGTATTTGAAAATGCAAACTGAAATCAAAGGAATGCCTTAAAAAACATTTTCGTCGTTTTTTTCAATCAGGCACGCATCTCCGTAAGAAAAAAAGCGGTAATGTTCTTGAATGGCGTGCCGGTACGCTTTTTTCATCGTGTCCATTCCGGCAAAAGCACACACCAACATAAACAAAGTTGATTTCGGCAGATGAAAGTTTGTCCATAAAACATCAACGAATTTAAATCGATATCCGGGGGTGATGAAAATATCCGTTTCGCCGCAAAAAGGGTGCAAAATGCCTTTTTCGTCCGCGGCGCTTTCCAATAAACGCAAAGACGTTGTCCCAACGCTGATAATTCGGCGTCCTTGCTGTTTTGCCTTATTCAACAAGTCGGTTGTTTCTTTGGAAATAACGCCGAATTCCGCGTGCATTTTGTGGTCTTTGGTATCGTCGGCTTTCATCGGAAGAACAGTGCCGCCTCCGACGTGCAGAGTCACGAATATTCTTTGAATGCCTTTTTCGTCCAACCTTTTAAAAAGGTCTTCCGTGAAATGCAAGCCGGCGGTCGGCGCGGCGACGGCGCCTTCATTTTTGGCGTAAATCGTCTGATAATCGGCTCTGTCCGATTCTTTTCCGCCTTTTTCCCGATGAATATACGGGGGAAGCGGCATAATGCCATAGGTATGCAACGCTTCAAATAAATCGGTTCCGGCGCGATTGAATTTCAATAAAACGGGGCCGTCTTTGCTTTTGCCAAGAACGGTGGCTTGAAAATCTTCGGCAAAACGGATAAGGTCGTTTTCCTTCAGCCGTCTGGCGTTTTTTATCAGACATTCCCAATTGTCCAAAGAAACTTGTTTTAAAAGAGTGGCTTCGATATGCGCCTGTCCTCTTGTCCCGTTCAAACGAGCGGGCAACACTTTTGTGTCGTTAAAAACCAAAATGTCCGACGGTAAAAGAAGCTTGTCCAAATCATAGGCATGCTTGTCTTGCAAAACGCCGTTTTTCGGAATGCATAACAGCTTTGACGAATCGCGCGGCGTGGCGGGTTCTGAAGCTATTCTGTCTTCCGGCAAATCAAAATCAAACAAATCAACACGCATAGAAAATTTCCTTATGTTTTATACGAAAAAGATAACCGATAATATGAAATACGATTATGCCACTGTTTTTTTTACTTTCACACGACCATTTAATAGACGAGTAAATCGTCTAAAGCGTCCTCAAACATTTTTTTGAAGTCGTCATACGTGTCAATCGGTTCCGTAAAAGGAAGTTCCAACACTTGAAATTCTTTCATTTCCGTATGATACGCAAACGTCGTGTCGTCCACGCGTCCCAAAATCAGCAAAGGGGATTTCCCTTGCATCAGAAGCATATTTTCTTCAAATAAATCCGTTAAAGTATATTTGTTTTCTTGTGAAAAGACCTCTTTCGTTCCGTAAAATTCAAGGCCGTTCCACGCAAAGCCGTTGAAATGTTTTAAAAAAGACAGGTAAGACAAAGGCAGTTCTTTGTTTGTCAATAAAAATCTGTTTTGCAGTTCCGCGATGTCTTTGGAAGACGCCGGTTCTCCGAAAATCGCCGTCGGCAGGTTTTCAACAATGATGGTGTCAAGATAGGACATAATTTAAAGACCTTTTGTTCAATTCAATTTTATTTTCCAAAGCGTTTGAAAAAATCCCGTCCGAAGCTTACACATTTTCATTGTTTTTTAAGAATAAATTACAATGGCAGTGTCCTTGTTCCTGAACTTCTTTTTCATGTTCCTGACAAGGGCAAAAACCTCTGGACGGGTCGCACGGGCAATTGCCGTTGCATTTAGTGATGCATCTTCTTAAAATTTTTTCCGCGTATTCGGACAGTTTGTATCCTTTTGCTTGCGCATAGGTTTGGCACACATGTTGAAAGTGCGCGATATTGATATCTTCCGGCGTCATTTCGTGTTCCATAATTTTCTCCTTACAATTGGTGTTTTAATTTCTTTTAACCTAATATAGCTTTTATAAAAGGTCAATAAAAAAGGGAGGGAAAAAAGCCGCTTAAAAGCAAAGAGGATAAGCCGACGCAAACGGCGGCGTAAAATCCGGAGACGCAATCGTCCAACATAACGCCGGCGGAATCTTCCATTTTGCCGTCAAAATAATTCGCCGGCCAAACTTTTGTAATGTCAAACAATCTGAAAAAAATAAATCCGATGAGATACAGCCACGGATTAAACGTCGTATGCAGCTTTTCGGCGACAAAAATAAAGGAAATCAGCTGTCCCGCCACTTCGTCAATCACAATAAAACCGGGGTCGTGTTCCGTTTTTTCCATCGTCTTTTTAACGGATCTTTCCCCGATGATATAAACAAGCAAAATCCCGAACAAAAGTCCCTTCAGCCCGAAAAAACAAATAAGCAACCATGCCAGCGGCAAAGTCGCTAAAGAACCAACGGTTCCGGGGGCTTTGGGCGCCAATCCCGTCTTAAAAAAAGTGGAGATGAGAAAGGCGAGTTTTTCTGTGTCTGCCGCTTGCACACGATTTTTTAAAGAGGAGATTTTTTCTTTCACTGTCATTTTTTTTCCTTTCAAATTTTTATCAGACGACATAACGGAATACGCTTGTTTTCAAGCGTGCTTTTTTTAAAAAGTATAGGAAATGCCCGACAAAATGCTTTGTCCCGTTGTCTTTTCGTTCAAGCCGTATTTTTGATGCGCCCATGTTAAAAAAATATCCAGCTCCGGTTTGTAATGCCAAATAAAGGAAGTTTGCCACACTTTGAGAGATTCTTTGTAAGGTTTGCTTTTCGTTACGCCTTGAATATAGGTCAAATCGGCGCCGAACAAATGGTTGTTGTAAGAAACGCCGAAGTTGAACGCATAGCCGTCGGCTTGAGTCGCCTTGTTCGAATCGTATTCAATCAATCGTCCGGCGCCTCCGACGGTAAAATCTTGATAGCCGATATTCGAACCGATGCTGTATTCCCGACGGTTTTGACGCGTGTCTTTGCCTTCATAAAACGCTGTCGCTCCCGATAAACCGACGCTGACGCCGTCAAAGGTGTTTAAGTAACCGACAGAGGCGAGATAGCCGGCTTTATGGCTGGCGCCTGTTTGAAAAATATACAGGTTTTTGTTGTAGCTGTCCCCTTTTGTGATGTAAGAAACGCCGAAAGTTACTCCATACAGTTCCGGTGTGAAATAATTGACCTTTAAATCGTTGCCTTCTCCGTTTAAAGAAGTTGATATCGGATAGGTCGGCCGTTCGTGGCGTCGAGCTTTTCTGCCGGTAAAATAAAGAAAGCGGTTTAAAGAAGAATTATCAACGCCGAGCGGAGAAATTTTAGGTGCCGAGTAATGCATTAAAACGCCGGCGTTATCGGCTTTTCCGATCATCAGTCGACCGAATTTTTCGGATAAAAGCTGTATATACGCGTCGTCCGAACGCAAACGCGCGTGAGGGGTGTTTTGCGCGTCAAGATAAAGTTTTCCGTCTGCTCTGGCACCGATGGAAAAGTCATCTGAAAAACTTTGTTCAATGGCAATAAAAAGATCGCCGTCGAAAAAAAAGTTTCCCCGATGAACGTTCTTCGTGTTGCTTTTTCCTCCTGACAAAGAGGACGATAAACGGCTTTTTTCTCCGTGAGAGGGAACATTTTTATATCGAGTGGCGCCGCCGTAAATATCAAAATAGCCGCCGACGGTGATATTCGGTTTTGTTGTGTCTTGTTCAGGCTCCTGTTCCGGCGCTTGCCTTTGCTTTTGTTTCAGCGGTTGTGGCTGTGTCGGCTGTTGTCCAGGGTCGGTTTCTTCCGATAAAAGAGGACTTTTGAACGCAGGAGGCGTCAAAGTTTTCATTTTTTGATACAAAAAATCTTCCTGCAAAGGGGTTGTTTTATCGGCGGCAAAAGTTTTTA
>CAVDQP010000021.1:0-689 GCA_963611245.1 Holdemanella biformis | reverse complement strand
TTCCTTTGGCGCTTTGAGTTGAAAAAGTAAAAAGATAAAAGTTGAAATCAGCTTCAATTCAAAATATAACTTATCATAAAAGCAGGCGTCTTTATGGTCAAGTCTTTTATTTTGAATGTTTTTAAAAAAAATGAAGGTTAAATTAAAGAAAAATGGAAAATCATCCGGTCCGTCATAAAGAACTTTATCCTTTGAGCTTGGCTCAAGAAGAGGCAAAAGCCCGTTTTGTCTTATCTTGCGAGACAAAAAAGTTTGATGCTAACGGGGGTATTTCTTTTTTGTTGCAATGTCAAAGACGAGATTTGGCGCTGCGCTGTTTGGGACAAGACAGCTTTTTATGCGTCGAGGCTTTGTCGGCTTGTGCGGATTTTTCTTCGGCTGTCAACGCTTACGGGCTGGAGACGGTGTTTTTATCCCTTTTCAACGCGCAAAATCAAACGATTGAAAAGACAAACAAAAAGGACGATTTCGGGTTGATGGCGTCTTGGAAATGGATACACCGGCTTTGGGATTTGTCGTTTTCCTTGGATTTTTCGGCGGTTTTGAATAAAGAAGAGGCTTTTTTGCTGCAAAAAAGTGTATCGTTTGCCGAAACAAAAGACAGCTCAAGCACATCTTTGTTGCCTGTGGATTTTGATAAAAAGCAAGCGTATCAGTGTTTTATGGCTTTAAAATCCTGTATTAAAAAA
>CAVDQP010000020.1:12338-13691 GCA_963611245.1 Holdemanella biformis | reverse complement strand
GTATGTCGGATTGCCGACGGGAGTCGGTCTGGCGGAGCTGGGAAATGAGGTGGTCTGTGTTGATAAAGAACAAACGAAAATTGACAAGCTGAACACAGGTGAGTTGACAATTTATGAAGACGGTCTTGAAGAACTTTTTAAAAAAAATGTGGCTCAAGGGCGTTTGCGCTTTACCACAAATATGAAAGACGGGGTTGAAAGCGCCGATTTGGTGTTGATTGCCGTCGGTACGCCGCCGCATCCGATGACAAAAGAAGCGGATATGAAATATATTTATGCCGCCGCGGAAGAATTGGCCTCTTATTTAACGGGATATACGGTTGTTGCGACCAAGTCTACCGTTCCGGTCGGCACGGGAGATGTTGTGGAAGAATTGATACGTGGGAAAAATCCTTCCGCCGATTTTGATGTTGTTTCTTTGCCGGAATTTTTAAGAGAAGGGTTTGCCATTCATGACTTTTTCAATCCGGACAGAATTGTTATAGGCGCCAATACAAAAAAAGCGGCCGATGTTATTCGAGAGTTATACAAGCCTTTTGAAGAAAAAACGTCTCTTTTGTTTGTCAAAAGACGTTCCAGTGAAACGATTAAATACGCGTCGAACGCTTTTTTGGCGATGAAAATCCACTATATCAACGAAATGGCCGATTTTTGCGAAAAATCAGGCGCTGATGTGTATGAAGTCGCCAAAGGTATGGGGTTGGACAGTCGTATTGGTCCGAAATTTTTAAATCCGGGCCCCGGGTATGGCGGCAGCTGTTTTCCGAAAGATACCAACGCCATGGCTTTTATGGGCCGACAAAACGGTGTAAACCTCAGTTTGATTGAAGCTGCTATTCAAGGAAACGACAGGCGCAAAATTCAAATGGCGGCGCGGGTGTTGAAAGCGGTTGAAACAATTGATAAACCGGTTATCGGTGTTTTAGGTTTGGCGTTCAAAGGCGGAACAGATGATTGTCGGGAAAGTCCGGCTATGCAGATTATTCAATCGATGCAAGAACAGTTGCCGGCTGTGTCTTTGCGCGTTTATGATCCGAAAGCAATGGACAATGCCAAAAAATTGCTGTCAGGAAATGTGATATATGCGTCTGACGCGTATGAGGCGGCTGTGGGTGCCGATGTTCTGGCGGTGTTAACGGAATGGGACGAGTTTAAGTCGCTGGATCTTGAAAAATTAAAATCCGTGATGAAATATCCGAAAATCGTTGATTTAAGAAATCTTTTCAATCCTCGGCAGGCGAAAGAAGCAGGCTTTGAATATCAAAGCGTCGGCCGTTTGTAAAAGTTGAATAAAAGCTTTCATTAAGGGGAAAAGGCGTTTGTTTTTTTATAAAGCGCCTATCCCCTAAAATC
>CAVDQP010000020.1:0-12328 GCA_963611245.1 Holdemanella biformis | reverse complement strand
CTAAAATCCATAAGGGGCTGTCTGATTTTCTCTTTACTTTTTCATCTGTTTTTTTCATATTGAAAAACGGGAGAATAAAAAAGCAAGGGGGAAAAAATGAAATATCTTTTGTTAAGTGTTGTTTGTTTGGCTCAGGTTATGGAACAGGCGGCCTTCGGACAGAATTTCAACGAACAATCGTCCGGTTTGTCACCAAAATTTCGGGTTGAATCCGAATCGTCCGAATTTTTATCAAACTCACGGGACGACTCTTCAAAAATTTCAGAAAAAAGCGGCAAGAAGACAGAAGTCTTTCAAACAAAATCTCACTCAAAAGAGGCGGCTTTTTCTTTTCCGGCTGGAAATAAAAGTATAAAAAAACGGTTGGAACATGCCGATTTCAGAGCTAAAATATCAGCTGCCGACTGGGTTCAAGACTATAATCAGATGAAACAAGCTTTGTCGGATAAAACGGGAATAAGCTATTCTTTGGATATTTCCGCTTTAGGGCAAAGAGGCGCTCCGAACGGGAAAATAACGCCTTGGCAATTTCAATATTACGGAACGCTTAATTGGAATGTGTTTCAATCAAAGACTTTCGGCGCAGGATCGGTGCAAGCGGCGTATACGGCGGTTCGCTATGCGCGTGGGCCGAAAAACGGCAATGCTTTAAGTTCTAATATCGGCGTGATTTCTTCCGTGAATGATTACGGCGATAATGAAAATAATTTCAATCAGTTAAGCTATACGCAGCAGTTTGGCGGAAAAATGAATATTTTATCCGTCACGTTGGGACAATTTCCGATTTCAAATTTTGACGGCGGCGCTTACGACAACAACCAGCAAGTCAATTTTTTGAATTTAGCCTTGTCTCAAAACGGCAGTTCTACTTATCCGACGGCCAGTTTGGGCGGTTATGTGTCTTTAACGCCGAATGACAAGTGGAACTTTACCGCCGGTCTGCAAGATGCGACGAATATTTCCGGCAGCCGTATCACGACAAAGCATTTTGGAGATAAAAAATTCACTTCTTTCATATCGGTCAGCTATACGCCGACATGGCAAGGCGTTGGTTCTTCGGACATTTCCGTTTTGTTCTATAATCAGCCGGGGGTTGAAGAACAACCCGAGACCAGTAACGGTTGGAGCGTGAATATTTCTCAAAATATCGGGAAAAAATGGGCCGTGTTCGCGCGTGTCAACGGTGCCGTTCATTCTTCAGAAACGATTAAACAATCGTATGTGTTCGGCGGTGTTTACAATAATCCTTTGGGACGCAATCCGTTGGATCAAATCGGGTTGGCGGTGGCGGTCAATAAATTGAATAAAAAAATCAACGGCGCCGGCACCCGTTCGGTGGAAAATGTTTTTGAAGCTTACTGGGCGTGGGGCGTTTCAAGCGTTTTGACAATTACGCCGGATATACAATTTTATGTCAATCCGGGAGAAAACAAAAAGTCCGACACCGCGACGGTCGCGTCCATTCGAGCCACTTTAATGTTCTAAAGATAAAATATGTTCAAAAGCGGAAGAAAAACCATTGAAAAGACTTCCGCTTTTTTGAAAAAAAACTCGTCCTCAGGAGAAAAGTGATGATAGATAAAATTGTGCGCTTAGTCGGCTTGTTTTTCTTTGGCGTTGCTGTTTGGTTGATAGCTAAAGAGGTGGAAAAAGTCGGCTTGGAACATTTAAAGTCTTTAATTTTTTCAACGCCTTTGGTCATTGTCTTTTGCGTTCTGCTTTTTACTTTTTTTGATTTTTTGGCTTTGTCGGGATATGATTTTTTGGCTTTGAAATATATCGGGAAAAAAGTGCCGGCAAAAACGGTTTTAAAAACATCGGGAATTGGATTCGCTATCAGTAATACAACAGGTCACGCCTATGTTTCCGGCGGTTCAATCCGTTATCTTTTCTATACAAAAGAAGGATTGACGAAGTTGGATATCGTCAAAATGATAGCTTTTGAATCCGTTACTTTTCTGTTCGGAATGGTGTTTGCGTTTTTTGTGGCGGTTTTGGCGGCGCCGCTTTCTCATGTGTTGGACGCACGTTATCAGTATTTGAAAAAAATGGATTGGGTTTGTGTGATAATCGCGGTTTTGTTTTGCGTGTATTGGATTTTTGTCGTTAAGCCGGAAAGAAAAATAAAAATTTCCGGAGAATTGATTACTTCTCCTTCAAAAAAAATGACTATCCGCCAAATTTTAGTCGGTTTTGCGGACAATGTTTGTGTCAGTTTGGCGTTTTACGTGGTCATGTGGTATCATCTGAAAAGTCCTTTTTTACCCGTTTTTATTGTTTTTATTATCGCACAGGCCGTCGGCGTTTCCAGTCAGGTGCCGGGGGGATTGGGCGTTTTTGAAGGATTGTTTTTGTATTTGTTTCCGCATACTTTGGAACAAAAAGCAGGCATTTTGGCCGGTTTGGCGGTTTTCCGTGTCTTGTATTATTTTGTGCCGTTTGTTTTGGCGGCGGTGTATTTGACGGGAATTGAAGTTAAAAAGTTTTTCTCACGCGTTCAAAAAAAACACTAGAATCTTCGATCGTAAAGAAAATCGTTCAAGCAAAAGCCTCCCCCCAAAAAAGCCTCTTTCGGATAAAAGAGGCTTTCTTTTTTATCGGTGTCAAAATATCTAATCGTCGTAAACGATAACATCTTCTAAATAGTAGATGTCGCCGTCTTCATCAACGGTATAGACCACTTCCACCCATTCATCTTCATCAACAAGAGGTTTATAAAAACTGTCACCTTTTTTGAGTTTTTTTCCTTGTTTCATTTTGTCTTTTTTTATAATTTTCTTTTCACGATATTTCGTGTTTTCGGTTGTTTTCATTACCTTTTCGGAGCCGTCTTTGCCTTGAATGGTGACCATATTGCCTTTCACATCGGTGACGGTTCCCGTCATGGTTTCGGCGTTTGCTTGGGTGAAAGACGCGCCCGCCAACAGAGCCAAAGCGCTGAATAAAAGTGTCTTTTTCATGTTATTTCTCCTTATATTAAAATTAAACACAGATTTATTATGAAAAGAAAAATATCTTTTTTCAATAAAACAAGAGTAGGCTACCGCTCGGTTATCCGCCTAAAGTATGATTGCAAGAAGCGCTTTTTTGTATTTATGATGAAAGCGAAACTGCAATCAGGCAGTTTATTATAAAAGGGAGAAATAATTATGCAAGTAGGAACTAGATATCCGACGTTGGCCTTTTACACGGGCGGCGCGGGACAGGCGGACGATGGTATTCCGCCGCAACCGTTTGAAACTTTTTGTTACGATTCCGCGTTGATGGAAGCCAAAATACAGGACTTTAACGTGGTGCCGTATACTTCGGTTTTGCCACCGGAGTTATTCGGCAACATTGTGCCGGTGGACCAAGTGGTCGATACATTCAAACACGGCGCCGTTTTGGAAGTCATTATGGCCGGTCACGGCGCAAAAAGCACGGAACATAAAGCGGTCGCAACAGGAGTCGGCATTGTGTGGGGAAAAGACAAAACCGGCAAGTTCATCGGAGGGTGGGCCGCCGAATATGTGGAATTCTTTGATACCTTTATTGACGATGATATTGCCAAGGCGCATGCGGAAATGTGGCTGACGAAATCTTTGAATCACGAATTGGAACTTCGCGGTGTTCAAAAACACAGTGATTTCCAATTTTTCCATAACTTTGTCAACATTACACAGGCTTTCGGTTATTCTTTAACCGCGTTGGGATTCTTAAATTTTGAAACGGCGCCGGTTGTGGAACTGAAAAAGTAAACGGACAAAAAAAGGAATGGCGTAAAGAGGATTTTGACAAAATCGCTTTTGCCATTCCTGATTTTTTTTCAATAGAAAATGGGGGAAAAAATGGCTGAACAAAAAAAACAACAGATGTCTGCAACGCCAAAGCCGGCTGCCGGAGCTTTAGGCGTTTTCGGTCTTGCCGCTATTGTTGTCAGTTCCATGGTTGGCGGAGGAATCTTTTCTTTGCCGCAAAATATGGCGCAGAGCGCTTCAATCGGCGCGGTTCTTTTAGCATGGGTGATTACGGGTGTCGGCATGTATTTTATTGCAAATACGTTTAAGGTCTTGTCAAACGCCAAACCGGATTTAACGTCCGGTATTTATATGTATGCCAGAGAAGGCTTTGGACCTTACATGGGATTTAATATCGGGTGGAGCTATTGGCTGTGCCAAATTTTCGGAAATGTCGGTTATGCCGTGATTACAATGGACGCCTTAAATTATTTCTTCCCCGATGTGTTTACCGGAGGAAATAATCTGGCGTCGATTATCGGCGGGTCGATTCTTATCTGGTTTTTTAATTTTATGGTTTTAAGAGGCGTTCGTCAAGCAACGATTATCAATCTGGTTGTCACGATTGCGAAAATTGTTCCGTTGGCCTTGTTTATTTTGATTTTGGCGTTTGTTTTCAAATGGGACAGGTTTGATTTGAATTTCTGGGGAGAAGCGTCTCCGAAACTGGGCGATGTCGGCAATCAGATTAAAAATACGATGATGGTGACTTTATGGGCGTTTATCGGTATTGAAGGCGCCGTCGTAATGTCGGGAAGAGCGCAAAGCCAGTCCGCTGTCGGGAAGGCGACCGTCATCGGATATCTGGGGTCTTTGGCGATTTATGTTTTGCTGTCGATTTTACCGTTTGGTTTTTTAACGCAAGCGCAGTTGGCCGTTATTCCGGATCCTTCCACCGCCGGCGTTTTGGAAGCCGTTGTCGGAAAGTGGGGCGCTTGGTTGATGAATATCGGGCTGATTTTGGCGACGTTGGCCAGTTGGCTGTCTTGGACAATGATTGTGGCGGAAATGCCTTTTGAAATGGCAAAAAACGGCACTTTCCCGAAATTTTTTACAAAGGAAAACAAAAACGATTCGCCCAGCTCTTCTTTGTGGGTGACCAGTTTCTTTATGCAATTGGCGATGCTGTTTGTGTATTTTTCAACGAACGCGTGGAACACAATGCTGACAATTACCAGCGTGATGGTTTTGCCGGCGTATTTGACGTCTTGTTTGTATTTATGGAAAATATGCGAAGATAATGAATTCCCGCAAAAAATCGGCATGAGCCGTTTTTCGGCGTTGATGACGGGTATTTTAGGGTCGGCGTATGCCGTTTGGTTGATTTACGCGGCCGGATTAAAGTATCTGTTGATGGCGGTTATCTTTATTGCTTTGGGATTGCCGGTCTATATTTGGGCCAGAAAGGAATCGCCTGCCGATGAAAAGATTTTTTCTGCCGGTGAAAAAGTTTGGGCCGTCGCGATAGTTCTGATTGCCGTGATTGTCATATTGGCAATGGCGCGGGGGTCTGTTTCTTTATAAAATAAAGCAACATAAAATAAAGCAACGTCCCCAAAAAAGAAAAAAGCTTTGTCTTTAAATTTCAAGACAAGGCTTTTTTGCTTTTTAAAGAAAAAAAGTTGTCTGAGAAAAATAATCTAAAAAAACAGCGCTAAAAGGAGTGAAAATCCTTTTGATAAAAGAGAAAGTTGTCGTCAGATCAGCTGAGTTTTGTATAAAGACGCGTAAATGCCGTTTTCTTTTTGAATCAGTTCTTCGTGCGTTCCTTCTTCCACCAGTTCGCCGTAATTGATGACAATGATTTTATCCGCGTGGCGCACCGTGGACAGCCTGTGCGCGATAATCAACACGGTTCTGTCTTTCATCAGATTTTCAATCGCTTGTTGCACAATGGCTTCCGATTTATTGTCCAAAGCGGAGGTGGCTTCATCAAGAATGACAATCGGCGCGTTTTTGATAAAAGCTCTGGCAATGGCGATTCTTTGTTTTTGGCCGCCGGAAAGCAGAATGCCTCTTTCGCCGATTTGTGTGTCGAGGCCTAAATCCAAAGAGGACACGAATTCTTCCAAACAAGCGCATTGAATAGCCGATTGCAGTTGTTCTTCCGTGGCGTTTTCATTGCCGAGCAGAATGTTTTCCCGAATTGTGCCGCAAAAAAGAAAATTGTCTTGAAAAACAATAGCGATTTTATCCCGCAAGGAATATAAATCAAGGTCTCGAATATCCGTATCGTCAATCAGAATCTGTCCGGAAGTGACTTCATAAAATCGGGGAAGCAGATTGACAAGAGTTGTTTTTCCGCCTCCGGAATTGCCGACAAAAGCGATGGTATGCCCCGGCGTGATAGTTAAATTGATGTTTTTTAAAACAGGTCGTCCTGCCAAATATTCAAAGCAAACATTTTTATATACAATGCTTTTTTTGATTTCTTTCAAGGGCAGGGCGTTTTCTTTGTTTTTAATGGCAGGTTCGCTATCCAACAATGAAAAAACGCGTTCCATCGCCATAAAAGACAATTGAAGGTTTGTGTAATTCGTCCCGATGCTTTTTATCGGTTGGTAAAGCATTAAAAGCGCCGTGATAAAAGACACAAATCCGCCCGGCGTCAGCTGGTTGGTTACAATCAAATAACTTCCCAGCCAAATGGCCCCCGCAATTCCCAAAGAAACAATGAAATGCATCATCGGGGAAATCAACCCTGTTTTTTTTATCATTTTCATGCCAAGTTTGAACATATAGCGCAACGTGTCATAAAATTTCCGCTTTTGGTAATCGTAAAGATTATAAGAGGAAATCACTCGATTGCCGTGGAAAGCTTCACTGTAATGCGTGATAATCTGCCCACCGGAAAACACGGTTTTTAAAGTAATGGATTTTATTTTTCTGCGCACGCTGGCCAAAGGATATAACGCGCCGAACAAGAAAAAAACGGCTAAAATCGCCAGTTGCCACGAATTGTAAAATAAAACGAAAATCAACGAAACAGAGGAAAATAACCGAGTGGTGAAAAGCTTTAAATTGGAAAGTAATCCTCCGCAGGCGGCTTCCGCGTCGGAACCAAAGCGCATTTGCACAATGCCGGAAGAGTTTTTATCAAAATAAGCGGCGTCAAAAGTCATCAGTTTTTGAAATAAGTCATACTTCAAATCCATGGTGATTTTATTGCCGACCCAAGTGTTCAGGTAAGTTGTGGCATAATTTAAAAAACTTTGAATCAGACTGAAAGCCACAATCAACAAAGGAATGTAAGAGGAAGCTTTCACATTTTTTTCAATCATCACCACGTCCATATACGGACGCAACGCCCACGCGATAATGGCGTCCATGGACCCCAAAGGAATCGTGATAAGCACCGCCGCCACCGCTCTGAAAAAATAGGGTTTGACGTAAGGAAAGATTCTTTTGTAATCTTGAATGATATTCGGGGCTTTGATTTTTTCTTGCATCTTCAAGGACATTTTTTACTTTTTTGTCTGTTACGCCGGCTTTTTTACTACTGTATTTGACTGTTCTTTTCCAGTCAAGAAAAAAAACAATATCAAATCCAAAGTCAAAGCTAAAACCAAAACAAACCAAAAAAGGACACTTGTCAAAGTATCCTTTTGTTTTTTATATCATCGTTTTTCAAAACTAAAATTACAGTCCGTCTTTCCACGGATATTTTAAAATTTCAAAATAGGCTTGCAGGTGGTGGCACGCGGGGCATTTTTGCGGCGCTTGTTCGCCTTCGTGAATATAGCCGCAATGCCGGCAACGCCATTTGATGACTTTGTCTTTCTTAAAGACTTTATCGTTTTTGATAAGGTTTTCAAATTCTTGAAAGCGTTTTTCATGAAAAGTTTCCGCGACGATAATGGCTTTAAATGTGTCGGCGATGTCGTTAAATCCTTCTTTTTCCGCAATTTTGGCAAAAACCGGATAAAGCTTTGAATTTTCTTCATGTTCCGTTTGAACGGATTCGTTTAAATTCTGTTCGGTTGTGCCGATAACGCCTGCCGGCCAAATGCCGTCGACTTGGACGTGTCCGCCTTCAAGATATTTGAAAAATTGTTTGGCGTGGACGGATTCTTGTTCCGCGGTTTCTTCAAAAATGGCGGCGATTTGTTCATAGCCGTCCTTTTTGGCTTGCTTTGCGTAATACGTGTATCGATTCCTTGCCTGACCTTCGCCGATAAACGATGTCAGCAAATTTTGCTCTGTTTGCGTGCCTTTGACGGATTTCATTTTGTGTTCTCCTTTGTTGATGCGGTGTATTTACAGCATAAACAAAGAACCTTTGTTTGAAAACATACCAAAAAGTCTTTCAGGCATAAGGATAAAAACTAAATTTATGGAAAAGGTAAAACGCCGAAAAATCCGATTATCAGAAAGAATAATCTTTATTGGTGCAGGCTATCTGCTCCGCCAGCTGACCGCTCAAGGCTTTTTTCTGTGAAGAAGCGGTCGCAAAAACAGCTTTTCCGGCCAAAGCGTGATTGACTAATTCAATCTGTTCTTTTGAAAAACAAAGAACCGGCCGTGCCGTTGTTTTGTTTTCCAAAGCGTGATTTTCATAAGAATAGAATTTCGGATCTGACGCAAAATCCGTATAGACGTGATTCGGATTTTTCTGAATTTCCTCTGCTCCCCATGTTAAATCTATCGGGTACCATTGGCCGTCTATTTTTAAATTATTCCAAGCGTGTTTTTCCCCGTGGACATATTCGCATTCGATTCCTTGTCTGTCCATCAGTTCCTTAAATAAAAGGGCATAGCCGGCGCATATCATTTCATTGTTCAAAAGCCCTCTTAAAGAACGACAGGATTCGTAATCCTGCGGTTGTTCCGGATAAGTGACGGAACGCGCCAGAGTGTTATAAATTTGAGCCGCTCGCACGATGGGCGGATCGCAGGGGTTGATGTCTTTTTCAATTTGTTCAAAACGGGACAAAATACCGGCCAGTTCGTCAGGTTTATACAGATTTAATGTCATCATATCCGGATCGTTGAATTTAGGATTCACAGAAGCGTCCAATCCGCCGATAACACGAATATTGATTAAATCCCGTCGTTTAATTTGCTTTGCCAAACAATTGACAACGGACGGATTGATGTCTTTCGTGTTTGTTAAGGTCAGAAGATAATTGTCGGATTTTGTTCTTTCCGAAGCATTGCAAAAGTCAATAATTTCGTTGGCCTTTTGAAGGGTCAGATTTTTATTGTCATCAAGACAAGACGAATCGGAACGATACATAGGTCCTCCATTCTCTTTCAAAACTTATTTTCCCGATTTTAACACATTTTTGCAAAAAAACAAGAAAAAGAGACAAAAAACAAAAAAGCGGAATAAGCCGAAGAAAAACGCCGAAAAAGCAGTCTTGTTCATCCGATTAAAAAGAGGCTTTTTATTCTTCCATTTGAAAGCTTTGTTCTTTGACTTTCAAAAACTTTAATTGAGGATAATCTTCTTTGATTTTTTCCATTTGCCAGCCGTTGCGTCCTAAAAAGACGGTGTCGCCGTCATAATCGTAAGCGGTTGACGACCGATTATGTTCCGCAAAGTCTTTCAATTGAAGCTCAGTTCCTTCCACCCAGCAAGCGGCGGCAAAGGAAGTCGGTTCAAACGCCACATCAATGGCGTATTCCGTTCGGATACGGTCGGCCAGCACTTCAAACTGCAACGGGCCTACCACGCCGACGATAAAATCAGATCCTAAAAGCGGTTTAAAAACACAGGCGCCGCCTTCTTCCGCTATCTGATCCAACGCTTTGCCTAAATGCTTTGCCTTCAAAGGATCCAGAGCGCGCACTTTTTGCAAAAGTTCCGGCGCAAAGCTGGGGATTCCTTTAAAGGAAAGAGATTCTCCTTCCGTTAAAGTATCGCCGATGCGCAAAGTGCCGTGGTTCGGCAAACCGATAATGTCTCCGGCGTAAGCGTCTTGAGCCAATTCGCGTTCCTGCGCCAAAAAAAGCATGGCGTTGCCTAAAATCAGTTGTTTTCCCGTGCGAGTGAGCGTCAGCTTCATTCCTCGTTTGAAATGTCCGGAACAAAGCCGCACAAAAGCAATTCTGTCTCTGTGTTTCGGGTCCATGTTGGCTTGGATTTTAAAGACAATGCCGGTTGTTTTTTCTTCGTCCGGCAAAACCAGTCGTTTTTTTGTTTCCTGAGCTCTTGGAGAAGGCGCCAGCTTTTTAATGCCGTTTAAAAGTTCCCTCACGCCGAAATTGTTGATAGCGCTGCCGAAATAAACGGGCGTCATAGTGCCTTGCAAATAAGCTTGTTCATCAAAGGGTTTGCATAAAGCGCCGACAAATTCCGTGTCTGATCGCAACTTGGCGACTAAATCCTCCGGAATTTCCTTGTCCAGCCGTTCATCGTTCAGCCCTTTTATCTCTTCGCCGATTTGGGGCAGTTTTGATTTATCTTGTTGCTTGTCTATCAAATTTAAACGATTGTTGACAAGGTCGTAACAGCCTTTAAAATCTCGTCCCATGCCGATGGGCCAACTGACGGGAGCCACCTCCAAAGCCAATGTTTCTTCGATTTCTTGCAACAATTCGAAAGGATCGCGCCCCTCTCGGTCCATTTTGTTGATAAAGGTGATAATGGGAATGTCGCGCAGACGGCACACTTCAAAAAGCTTTTTGGTTTGCGCTTCAATCCCTTTGGCTGCGTCGATAACCATCACGGCGGAATCGACGGCCGTCAAAACACGGTAAGTGTCTTCGGAAAAGTCCTCGTGTCCGGGTGTGTCCAGCAAATTGAAAGTGTTCCCTTCATATTCAAAAGTCATCACGGAAGAAGAAACGGAAATCCCGCGTTCTTGTTCCACCTTCATCCAGTCGGAATGAGCTCTGCGATTGTCTCCTCGGGCTTTGACGGCGCCGGCCATTTGAATGGCGCCTCCGAATAACAGCAGTTTTTCCTTCAAATTCGTTTTGCCGGCGTCCGGATGTGAAATAATCGCAAAGGTTCGTCTTTTTAAAATGGTGTCGGTGAGTGAAAATGCCATTTTTTTGCCTTATTTTAAAATTACTTTTATACAGTGAAGGGCAATGTATGCTTTTTTGATATGTTTTTCAAGCGTTTTTTGGCTTATTTTAATTGAGTTTTTGTTGACAGTCGCTTTAAAATCTGGCAAAAAAGTAAAAAAAACATATAAAAAGGCTTTATTTTTTGAATGAGGCAGAGTATATATGTCCTAATTCTTCTTAATTGCAAAATTAAGAGGCGGATGTGGTGAAACTGGTAGACACGTCAGATTTAGGTTCTGATGGCAAGCGCCGTGGGGGTTCAAGTCCCTTCATCCGCACCAAAAGGGCATTGGTTTAACTTTAAAGGAAACTTTTTATGACTGTGACAGATATAAAACAAGAGGGATTGAAAAAAGTATTAAAGGTTGTCGTCCCCGCGAAAGAAATAGAAGAAAAGATTGCAAAACGTTTTGATCGTCTTTCAAATGAAATTAAGGTGCCCGGTTTTCGTCCGGGGCATGTGCCGGCAGCGTATTTGGAAAAGAAATACGGAAAGGCCGTCCGTGATGAAACGGTGGAGGACGCTTTGCAGGAATATACGCAAAAGGCGTTTGATGATAAAAAAATTCAGCCGGTGATGCGGCCGAAAATTACGGTCGTTTCCTTTGAAGACGGCAAGGATTTGGAATATTCCGTCGAAGTGGAAGTTTTCCCGGATATTAAGATTGTGGACTTTAACGATTTGGAACTGGAAAAACTGGTCGCCGATGTGACGGACGAAGAAGTTCAAAAGGCTTTGGATCGCTTGGTGGCTTCCCGAAAAGAAACACAGGAATTAAAAGAAGCTCGCCCTTCTAAAATGACGGACACGGTGGTTATTGACTTTAAAGGCAGTATTGACGGCGTTCAATTTCAAGGCGGTGAAGGAAAAGATTACTCTTTGGAATTGGGCTCTCACACCTTTATTGAAGGGTTTGAAGAGCAGCTGGTCGGCAAAAATAAAGGAGATAAGGTCAGCGTGAACGTGACTTTCCCTGAAAATTATCATGTAAAGGATTTAGCGGGAAAACCGGCTGTTTTTGAAGTGGAAGTGAAAGATATCCGCGAACAAAAAGCCGTTGAGGTAAATGACGAATTTGCCAAACTGTTCGGTAAAAGCACGTTAGATGATTTGAAAGCGATGATTAAAGATGAGCTGACAAAAGAATATGACAATGTTTCCAAAGGTCATTTGAAGAGAGCTTTATTGGATTTATTGTCGGCGACTCATCGTTTTGAAGTGCCTCAAGGAATGTTGGAGATGGAATTTGACACCATCTGGAAAGGGTATGAAGAAGCAAAGAAAAACGGTCGTTTGGACAATGAGGATAAAGAAAAGTCCGAAGAACAAATGAAAAAAGAATATCGCGCTTTAGCCGACAGACGGGTTCGGTTGGGATTGTTGTTGGCGGATATCGCTCAGAAAAACAATATCACCGTGACGCAAGACGATTTGACAAAAGCCGTGATTGAAGAGGCTCGCCGTTTCCCGGGTCAGGAAAAAATGGTGTATGAATATTATTTCAAAAACCCGCAGGTTTTGGAAAATATGAAAG
>CAVDQP010000019.1:10121-14121 GCA_963611245.1 Holdemanella biformis | reverse complement strand
ATCCACGGCGTTTGCGACCTGTCAATTTTCCCTTTGGTCCGCACAGTTATTTTTTGCCAATTCAGATCCGCGGAAAATGAAAAATCCCCCTTTTGAAGCGCCAATTTTTTCAAAGAATCAACCTGTCCCCACAGCTGATAAGGCGTATTGAAAAACTCTCCTTCCACGGAAATTTTTTTCAAATCCGCCACGCTGATTTTGGAAAAAGGAAAAGACATCTTTTTTCCGCCTAAAACCTGATACGTCACCCATAGATTTTGTATTTCGACCGTATGGATTGACAATCTGTCAACCACGAAAGAATCGCCGAAGGACGCCGGTTCTGTTTTTTCCGGCGTTTTCCGATTTTCTTTCTTTTTATCTGATTTTAATGCCGACGCCTTTGTTTTGATTGTTTTTTCAAGCTCGGAAAACTCCCAATTTTTGATGCCGTCCCTGCTTTTTGTTAAAGACAGAAAAACATCTTGCACAGACACTTTTTGAACGGCGATTTGTCCCAAAAACAACCGTTTCAGTTTCACAGAGGCTTCTATTTTGCCGATTTGCGCCATCAACGGTTCGTTGGCAGAAAAAGCGTCCGCATTAGCCACCGACACGTTTTCCAACACCAAAGTCGGAGAAAAAGGATTTTTCACACGCATTTTGCCGATAGTCACACGCCGCCCGTTCAAAGCCGACTGCGCCTTTTTTTCAAGTTCAGACTTATACTGTCCCCAATCGGTCAGATATAAGACAAGCCCGATTCCACCCGTCAAAAGAATGAAAGAAAAAAACGCGTATTTTAAAAATTTCAAAAAACGCTTCATTTTTCTCCCTTTTGTTTCAAGAAATCTTCAAAAAAGCGCTCGCCTTCTTTTTCATCAAAGCCGAAAAATTGAAAACACTGCCACATATGCTCCGGAATCGGCGCTTTCACCGACAAGAGCCGTCCTGATTTCATCGGGTGAGGCAAGCTCAACGCACGCGCGTGCAGATGCATTTTTTCCGAAAAGGGAAAAGGCGCTTCGTCCTTATCCGAAAAACGATTCTGTCCGTATTTGGCATCACCCAAAATCGGCGTGTTCATAGACGCGCAATGCACGCGCAGTTGATGCGTTCTTCCCGTTTTCGGCATTAAAGCCACCCACGACACTTTATTTCCGGCCTTATCCAACAGACAATAATACGTCACGGCCTTTTGCCCGTTTTTATCCACGACAACACTTTCATACCCGTCTTTTCCGGATTTTTTCAAAAGAGGCGCGTCGATTTTTCCTTCTTTCAAAGCCGGCACGCCCTTTAACACCGCCCAATAAATCTTTTGCATCTGTTTTTTTTGAAACATTTGAGCCAGCTGAGCCGCCGTTTTTCTGTCACGAGCCAACAAAAGGACGCCGCTGGTTTCTTTATCCAAGCGATGAACGATAAACGGCCGTTCCTGTTTTTCAAATTTCAATCCGTCCAAAAGCCCGTCGATATGCTGCCCTATTTTTGTTCCGCCTTGCACCGCCAGACCGGTCGGTTTATTCAAAACAATCACCCATTCGTCTTTATAAATCACCAAAGATCGGATATAGTCTTTGTCTTTTTCCGATAAAGAGATGTTTTTCTTCGGCTTTTCCGCCCGTTCTTGAAAGCTTTCCTCCCTTTGACGAAAACCGGCGCCGGTCAATTTTTGCGAGTCGTTTGACTTTTCTGTCGTTTCTGACGACGCCGAAAAGAACAGAGTCACTTCGTCTTGTGTTTGAATATGATAATCGGCTTTTGCCCGAATGCCGTTCACTTTGATTTTTTTCGTGCGCAACATTTTTTCAATCTGTCCGTGAGACAAAAAAGGAAATTCTCTTTTTAACCAACGGTCCAATCGGGATTCCGAATCTTTTTCTTCTATTTTTCTGATTTCTTTTGGCATTTTTTCTTCCTTAAATTATCCCAGTAATCCAATCTTTTTTTCAGCTCTCGTTCAAATCCTCTTTCCACGGGGCGATAAAATTCCTGCCTGACGACGCCGTCCGGAAAATAATTCTGTCCCGAAAAGCTTTCCGGCGTATCCGGATCATAGATGTATCCTTCGGCATAGCCCATTTGTTTCATCATTTTTGTCGGCGCGTTAATAATATGAAACGGCGGCATAAGAGACGACGTTTTTTGTGCCAAATCACGCGCTTTGTTCCACGCTTTGTAAACGCTGACGGATTTCGGCGCCGTTGCCAGATACACGACCAACTGTGCCAACGCCAAATACCCTTCCGGCGCGCCCAACCGTTCAAACGTCTGCCACGCCGACATCGCCTGCACAACGGCTTGAGGATCGGACAATCCTATATCTTCCGTAGCGAATCTGGCAAGACGGCGAAAAATATAACCGACATCTTCTCCGCCTTCAACCATGCGAGCCGCCCAATACAACCCCGCCTGCGGGTCCGACCCTCTTAAAGATTTATGCAAAGCGCTGATAAGACTGTAATGGCCTTCTTTATCTTTATCGTAAACGGGCATTTTCTGTGCCAAAATCTTGGATAATTCGGCGCAAGACAGCACTTCTTCTTTTCGAACCGTTTTTGTCAACGCGTCTATCATATTCAACAAAAACCGACCGTCGCCTGAAGCGTATTGTTTCAAGGTTTCTTTGGCTTCCTTGTCCAAAGGCAAAGGAGATCCCAATTCCTTTTCCGCTCTTTCAATTAAAGCCGACAACGCCGAATCGTCCAGTAAATTTAACCGAAACACCTGCATTCTGGACAACAAAGCACTGTTCAGTTCAAAAGACGGATTTTCCGTCGTCGCGCCGATAACGGTAATAGTGCCGTCCTCCACAACCGGCAGAAAGCTGTCTTGTTGCGCGCGGTTAAACCGATGAATTTCGTCAATAAACAACAAAGTTTGCTGGCCCATGGCGCGCCGTTTTGCCGCCTCTTCAAACACTTTTTTCAAATCCGCCACGCCGGAAAAAACCGCTGACAAAGGTTCAAAATACATATTTGTCAAATGAGCAAAAAGCCGCGCGATGGTTGTTTTCCCCGTCCCCGGAGGTCCCCACAGAATAAAGGACGAAATGTTTCCGGATTCAATCATTCGGCGTAAAGGCGCTCCGTCCCCCAACAAAGAATCTTGTCCGACCACTTCATCAAACGTTTTCGGGCGCAATTTATCCGCCAACGGCCGAGTCGTTAATTGTTCAAAAAGTCCGCTCATTTTTTTTCCTTTTTCTGACTAACAGAACTGTATCATATTTCGGCTTGTTTTTCCTTAAAAAAAACATTGTTTACACATAAAAAAAAGACCGACCCGCAGGTCGGCCCTTTTTATCAAACGTTTGTCCTGATTATTTCAAGTGCAGAACAAAAGTGTCGATAGGATCTGTAGAACCGCACGCTGCGATAGCGGCTGAAGTTCCGGTTTTAGTTGTTGCGGCCAACGCTTCAGCATGAGCGGTGCTGACATAAGATTCCTGTCCCCAATCCAAACCGGCGATACGACGGCAAGCGTCCAACGGTAATTTTGTAAAGGAGATATCAAATCTGTCATTCACGGTACCGCCCGTAGATTTTGTTTCAGCAACTTCAGCGGAAGCGCTCGCTCCCAAAGACGCCAGATTTTCTTTCAAAGTATCCAAAATTTTCATATTTGAAGCAATCGTACTAATGCTGTCGTATGTTCCGTTCGGAACAGCCGTTCTGATGTTCACCGCCACCAACTGCAGTTCATCAATCACACGGTTCACACGAACACGCCCCATTGCCATATTGTAACCGGCCAAACCACCGACAGACAAAACACCGATAATCGCCAACACGCCCAACATTTCAATCATTGAACGACCTTTTTCTTGTGTATGCAACATTTTTTTTCCTTTCAAAAAAATTAGCTTTTACTCAACAACTACCTGTTTGCAGTGTTTTCCACCAAAAAGAAAACTTTATCCTGTTTTCAGGTAAAACCTCTTTCTCCAACAAAAGAGGAAACTTTATTTATTCTTCTAAAACTCCCTTCCTCCAATAAAAGAGGAAACTTTATTTAT
>CAVDQP010000019.1:8621-10111 GCA_963611245.1 Holdemanella biformis | reverse complement strand
CTTTTTGACAGTAAAACAAGTTTTTTCATAAAAAACAATCTTTTTTTTAGTTATAAAATTATAACTTTAGACATATTTTTTAAACTTATTTTAAACTTTTTGTTCTCCTTATTTTAACCGCCCATGGTTTTGGTCAACTGATCCTGCATATCAAAGGTGCCCAACACAACCCAAGCAATCACGCCGGAAACCCCCAAAATAGCCACGGTGTTTAAAATTTCAGCTCTGGAACCGATGGATTGAATACTTTCTTCCAACCAATTGTTCGCCAATTGATCCAACGCGTCCTGAAAGTTATCCAATTCCGAATAAATCTGCAAATCTCCGATAATTTCCTTATCCGGAAAGCCCATTCCTGTTTTGTATAACGCTTCCCCTAAGTTATCACCGTTGTTGATAAAGACCAACGCCTTTTCAATCCGGTAAAGCAAATACGGCGACGCGTTATCCTGCAAAGCTCTTAACGCTTTGGAAACCGGCGTTCCCGCTCTGACCAAAGAAGACAACGCCAACAACCAACTGACGCCTACGAAAATTCGATAAATCGAATACGGCGGATAATTATCCACAAAAGCTCTGGCTTTTCCTTTCCAACGGGACAAAGTCACACCGATAATCGCAAACACTATCGGCAAGAATGAAAACATCGCAGTCTGATGAACTTGCACCCAATCGGACAAATCAATCAATGTTTTGGCCTGTCCTCGCCAAACCAGCCCCGGCGCCGCGTTCGCCATAGGCGGCACCATGTACTTTCCGACAGCCCAAATAATCACAATAGTCAAAAGCATCAAAAACATAGGATAGCCCAACGCTCCGACAACCGGCGCTTTCATTCGGGCAATACCTTCCGTCACGTGAATCAGATTATCCAACGCCACATCAAGCTGCGCCACATCGCCGACGGACAACATCAACAATTCGGACGCCGGCGCCCACCCTTTCAACGCCACAGCGAACGTATCACCGTTTTGCATGGACCGCGCCCATTGCGCAATGGCTATCGCCAACGGTTCATTCGCTTTTTTTCCGCCGTCGGAAGCAATATCATACAGCCTTTCCAAAGAATCCATCATGGAAAATCGGTTTTTCAACAAAGAAGAAAGTTTCCGATAAATTTTCAAACGCCCCTTGCCGTCCATACGCACCAAAGCTATAGCATACAAGCGTTCCACCTTTCCCAAAGACTGCATCGCCTTGATTAAAGCCGGATTTTTAATTTTTCCTAAATTCTTTTTATCTGCCATCTTTTTTTACCTTGTCTTTTCAGGGGTTAATACACCGGACGTTCGTCCAAACGACCGCACCAACGTTCCACTTCCTCAATATCCACAATGCCTTTCAGCATTCGTTCCAACGCGCAATCTTTCATCGTTCGACCGCCCAAATCGCCAGTCCAATAGTCAATTGCTTTTTTGTTTTCCCCTTTTCCCATCAGATTCAAAAACATCGCGTCCGGAACCAAAAGTTCGCCGATAGAAGTTCTGCCC
>CAVDQP010000019.1:7458-8611 GCA_963611245.1 Holdemanella biformis | reverse complement strand
GCCCTTCACACCTCTGAAGTCGCAATGAGGACACCCCGGTCCTCGCAAAAAGCTTTGCTCCATGCCGAAATCACCCAAAGCGCGACGCAATCTTTTAATCACCGGATTATCCGGCTGTTGCGTTGCCGGCACGCGGCAATAAGGACACACACGGCGGAACAAACGTTGCGCCAACAGACCTTTTATCAATTCCGGATCAATCAGTTTAAAGTTTTCAACCCCCATATCCCTTAAACGAAGCAAGGTCGCCGGCGCACTGTTGGCATGCAAAGTCGACCACACGCCGTGGCCGGATAAAGCGCCCTTAAACGCCAACTGCGCCGCGGAAAGAGTTCGAATTTCACCAATCATCAACATATCAGGGTCGGAACGCAAGGACGCCGCCAAAGCTTTTGTAAATTCCCTGTCCTTTAATTCTTCCGTCGGCGCGTTCGTCACAGGCATCTGACGCGCGCCGGGAATCGGGTATTCCGGCGGGTCTTCCACCGTAATTAAATTGATTTCATAATTTCTTTCCCGCAACATGGAAATCATATTACGTTGCAACGTCGTGGATTTGCCGGATCCCGTCGGACCGGACACAATGACAATCCCCGTCGGAACAGCGCGCAAACGTTCAAAAATTTCCGCTTCTTTTTCCGTATATCCCAAGGACATCACATCGCCGGATTTGCTCGGGTCGTCGTCCGCATACAACAAACGCAAAACAACGTATCTGGAACCGAAAGCAATCGGGTTGAATTGCAACCGAATCCCTAAAACATTTTGCGGCAACATCAATTTGCCGTGAGAACCTCTCAACGGCGTTTTCCCCAATTTCTGCGCCGCCTGATATTCGTTTTGAGAATAGTTCGCGTCCGAAATATCCGACGAAGCGAAAATCGCGCGGACGAAAGATTCGCCCCACGCTTTATCATATTCCATTTCCGTCTGCATCAACCCGTTTGCACGGAACATCACCGCCGTTTGATCCGCCACCACAATGTGAATATCGGACACTCTTTTTGCAGAAGCTTTGACCACCAACGAGACAAACTCCTTCTGCATTCTGACTTGGTCTTGATTATCGCCGACGCCAAAAGTATCCCCTTTAACGGCATTTTTGGCGTATTCATAAATTTGGTTAATGACAGACATCGGCACATATTCGGGA
>CAVDQP010000019.1:0-7448 GCA_963611245.1 Holdemanella biformis | reverse complement strand
GTCGCTTACGCGCCAACACTTCAAAATTCAAAACACGGCCGTCAAACTTATACGACTCGCACACAAAAAAACGACCGCTGGAAAACAACGCCACCAAATTCCGCATTTCGGCCTTGACTGGCAACTCTCCGTCCGGCGCCGTCACGCATTCCGTATCGTCAACAAATAAAGAGGCAATAAAACTCGGTGTATAAAGATAGGAAGATTTCGACTCCCCTTCTTTCGCCGCCGCCGCGGATAAAAAAGATGTCTTTCCAACAGAAGAACCAGACCCGCTTTTAGACGAGTCTGTTCCTCCTTGTTTTGGCTGTTTAGGAAAGCCTTCTACCATTTTTTTTCCTTTTTCATCATGAAAGGCTTAAAACGCTTTTTTCTTTAGGGGAAAGAAATCGCGCGCGGCCCCTTCATTCCCATCGGAGAAAATTGCGGATTTCCGGCTGTATTCGGTTTTGATTCTTTTTCACCGTCATTGAGCATATCCTCTTCAGGTAAGAAAATACCGACACCTAAAGTTTCCTGAACACCGTCCATTTCAACAACAACATTATCCTTTGAAATAGATTTCACCGTGTGTCCCGTCAAAAGCTTTGACCCTTTTTTAACCAAGAAAGACGGCCCTTCTTCATTTAAAGATGTCAACCGAGCGGTTAAAGAATCTCCCGTTCCTTTAATTTCCGTCACACGATAGAAGCGAGCCACCTTCGGCGGTTCTTTTTTCTGAACAGCTTCTTGCGGCATTCCGGGCATTGTTCCTTGTTGCACAATCAACCCGTTCGGTCCTTGAACGACGGAAACACCCGCTTGCGCCATCATTTCCTTCATCTGTCGTTCTTCTTCTTCTTCCTGAGCCTTTCTTTTAGCTTCTTCTTCTTCACGACGCTTTTTATCTTCTTCTTCCTGTTTCCGACGCCGTTCTTCTTCTAAACGACGAACTTGTGCCTCTCTGCGAAGCTCTTCTTTTCTTAAAGCCGCCTCTTCAATCTGTTTATTCATCAACTCTAACTGTTTTTCTTTAGCCAGAATCGTTTGACGATTAACTTCCTGATCCTGCAACCATTTGACACGCTCTCTGACAACGCCTTCACGCTTTTCAATCTCTTCAAGACGCGCTTGACGATAAGAAGCCTTCAACGTTTCCAAATCGGAAGAAAGCTGTTGTTTTTCCATCTGCAATTTTAATAAAACATTGCCTCTTTCCAAATCAGCCATCTGTTGGAAAACATCTGTCGGAATTTTGCCCAAGAGCTTTTCGGAAGGAGACGCCGAATCGGGAACATCTGTATCTATCGGCTTAAAATCCAACTCTTCCTGAGACGGCATTTGCAAAGAAATATCCGTCACTTTTGCCATCGTCGGGGCTTCTTTTTCCTCCTCCTGAGTAAAAGAAGCATTTGTCTCAACCACATTGTCCGGCATTTGAAGATGGGTTGCGGATTCGGAAGAATTCCCCCCATCGACAATCTGATTTTCGTTTGCCGTATTCATAAAGGAATTATCCCACTGCCCCATAGAATCCATATCGGCCGCGCTTGTTTCGGGAATGTTTTCTGCCGGCAAAACAACTTTTTCAGCCGTTTCTTCAACAACAGAGCGCACCTCTTCCGTCGTCGGCGTTGCAGATTCTGGCACGACAACTGTTTTTTCTTCAAAAACAACAGGAACAGGTTCTTCAAGAGCCTGAACAGGAACGACATTGTCCTGAACAACCTCCTCTTGAACAACAGGAACCGGTTCTTCAGGGACCTGAGCCGGAACAACAGAATCCGCCGTTGAAATCGGCGCTTCTTCATGCAGGCCAAGGAGATCAAAAGCCAGATCCGATGTCGGCTGATTTTCAACTTGAGCTTTGGCCATATGGGCAAACAGAGCCGTTAACGCCATAGCAGAAATAATTTGCGTGGATACTTTCTTATTTTTCATAGATACGTCCCTCATACTTCCATTTTTTATCTGTTGATTTTTGTGATGGGTGATATTCAATCTGCGTTAAATCCAGTCCGGAAAACTTTTCAAAAAAGGGCAGAGTTTCCGTCGGAGTATACTCGGAATCAAAAGAAAAAACGATAAAATTAACTACTTCTTTTTTTCTTCCTTCCAAAGTTAAACTTTGTTCTGTTAAACGAATCGGATTATCAATCGCCTGCGAGATATCAACTAAATTCTCTTTCAGGTCTTTTACGGTCAACTCCGGTTCGGACGTGTATTTTCTCAAACCTTCTATCTTATACCGACCGTCCGCTTTTTGTCCGTTATCATCAATCGTTAATTCCACATCTTGTATTTCATACTCTTTAAAAGCGCTGCGCAACCAAGCGATTCTTCCCCCCGGTCTCCAAGAGTTCGCCCATTCGATTTGAATTTCCTCCTGTGAGCAAATGACTTTTTGCAGCGCCCACCCCGGAACCGTCAACGCGTTCATCTGGCTGACAACACTTTCACACCGTTTGGCAAAATCCGGCACATGCACCATTTCGTCCCAAGGCTTCGGAACACCGGCTTCCTGCGCCACCTGAGCCACAGGCGCGACCACCTGTGTTTCCGGTAAAACAACGGTCGTATCGCTCCAAAAGGTCATAAACACCTTAACAACCAAGCCAATCAAAAGAACAAGACCGACGATTATTCCGATTAAAGTCTTTGTGTTTTTGGCCGATGTTAAACGCATCAACCGAACTTGACTGGAATGTTTCAAAATCTCCGGCAGAGAAATTTCCTGAGTTCCTTCAATACCCCACTCGGAAGGAGCGATTTTGCGCCCCCAGTCAGGCACCGCCATCATAGCGTAGAAGGCTCGTTGAGCGTCCTCTTCATTCAGATATAAAACATCTTCCTCGGACAAAATAACATCGTTACGAATAGCGACAAACCACCAACCTTCTTTGACGCGGAAAACACCGACTAAAGAAGATTTGTCCGAAAAAGCGTCCGCAACGGCAATGGCAACGGCGATTTGCCCTTCCCTATACCCTTCGGAAGATTTCGCCAAACCATATTGATACGTTCCGGAACGACGAATACAGTAAAGGTCCGATCCATCTTCACTGGCCGCCGTTTCCCTGATTTCTGCCAAAGGATTATCAGGATCCTGCAAAGGTTGCCAAAACAGACTGACCGCATAGACAATTCCGTTCACCGTAATTGTCGAACCCGTTGGAACCTGTCCTTCTTCCTCCGGAGCCGACTCCATATCCGTCAGCCCCGTCGCTTCATTTTCGGAATCAAAATCCAACTTTTCGTTTTTCTCTTCTTCAGCCATTTAGATGAACTCTCCTTAATAAGAGGTTGAAGTCATTCTGCTTTCCGGAGAAAGCGGAGATTCCAAAACTTCAGGTGTCAACAAAACAACCAAAACGCTTCTCTTGTTCGTGCTGTAAGCCCGCCCGCCGAGCAAAGACATCTTCGGTTGTCCGATACCTGCGGAATCCACCGTGTTCTGCAATTGTTCAAACCCTGTTAAAATCAAAGTAGAACCGGATCTCATCGCAATTTCCTGAACAAAACCGCGTGTCTGCATTTTCGGCAACTGCACAACGGAAGTCGAATTTTCATTGTCGGAACCTTCTTCAGACGTTCCGCCGTCTTCTTCGCTTGTTGTTCCGGTACTGGCTTGTGCACCGCCTTTTGGGAAAGTTTCCAAAGAAATCAAATCCGTCAAAGTCATTGTAAACAAGATAATCAACCGTCCGTGATCCAAAATTCTGGGCAGAATTTCCATCGTAAAACCGTAATTCAAAGTATCCGTGGACAATTCCAAAGACGTCGACACGTCAGATCCCGAACCGGTCGTTTCAACGCGCGTTTCGGAAACATAGTTTTCGCTTGTCGCCACCTGAACCGGCGCCACTTTATTATTCAATGTCGTCACGCTGGTGCTGGTCACCAAGGAAGTTTTTCCTTGAATCGACAACGCCTGAATAATCCCCTGTGTCCCGTTAAATTTCGAATTTTTGTTCACAAGAGCCATGGAAATCAAACCGGCGCTTCCCGTCGGGTCGATAGAATACGGGCTGACCGCCGACGCGCTTAAAGACGCGTTTTTAAATATCGGCTTTAAATCCAAACCGTATTGGTCGTCGTTATTCAATGTAACCTGCAAAATTTGAACGGAGATCGCCACCTGACGAGACATCTTTTCATTCAAATCCCTGACATATTGAGCCACTTTTCGAATAGTGAACGGAGGCGCTGTCACCGTCACCGTCCCCGTTACCGGACTGGTGCTGATGGAACCGCCCTCGCTGACCAACTGATTTAAGCCGGATTCAATGCTGGACCACAAAGACAAGTTCGCGGAGGAACTTAAACTGCTTGTCGCCGCGCCTTGTCCGCCCTGACTGGTGGACGCCCCTTGCAAAGACGCACTCAACGTTGTGTCAACAGGCAAAGCGTATAAGGTAAAGACTCTCGTTTCCAAGGAATAAAAAGAAATCGTTCCGTTTTTATACCGCCACCACACGCCATATTTCGTGGCAATTTGATCCAAAAGCCCGCTTAATTTTCCGACATATTCAAAAGAAACGGCCTCTTTTTGTTTGCCTTCACCGGCGTTTTGAGAGCTGCCGGAAGAATTTGATTTAATTTCTTCCAAACGAACAGGCAAACCGGTCAACAATGTAATTTGATTAGCCATACCGGACAAATCCAACTGATCTGACAAGACAAGCGTGATACCGTCCGATTTTTCCAACCAAGCCGGCAAAGGATCCCCTTGCGTCATTTTCACGCTGGTTTCGCCCAACCAAATGTCGTCCTTGGTCGTCACCGTGTCTAAATCCAAAGGAGTTTGCGGAATAGGCGCCCTTTCCAAATAAGAGCTGGTTCTGTCCAAAGTCGTTTCTATTTCATCTGATGTTCTTTCGGCGTATTTTGTGCAAGCCGAAACAAACAACATACCCGCCATAACGGCGAAAGATATTTTTTTTGCGTATTGATTAGTCCGCATTTTCATCCTCCCGAGTGCTGATCACAAGGACTTTATTTCCTCTGTAAAATGTTCCTAAAGGCGCAGGCCTTGCTCTGGCAAAAGACCGCAAAAGAGCCGATGTGACATCAATAAAACGTCCTCTGAACACGGCACCGGCCTCCAAAACATAATCTCGGTCCATATTCCAGACAACACGCCAACCGGCGGTGTTTCCCCACTCTTGCAAAAGGCCTCGCAACGTGGCTCCTTCATAAGCCGTCCAATCTTCAACCGTATCCGCATAAACGGATTTAGGACGTTTTGCAACGGAAGGAGACAAAGAAACTTCCTCTTCAATCCGGACTTCGACTTCTTCTTTTTCCGTCAATTGTTTTTGCGCAGTCGCCTGAGCTTTTGCCTTTTTCTCCGCCTCTAGCTTTGCTTGGATTTTTTCCAATTCCGCCTTCTGAGCCTGCAAATCCTTTTGTAATTTTTCAAGTTCCTGTTTTTTGGCATCAGTCGCCTTGGCGTCAACCGTCACCGCCGGCACAACAGCGGCCGGCACAACGGCGGTCTCGGCTTTTGCGGCAGAAGACTGAACCTTGCTCTGAGGCGCTTTGACGGGTTTTGGAGTTTCCTTAGGCTTTTTAGGAGCCGCCTTGGCCGTTTTTTTCTTAGCCTCAGCCTTTTTCTTGTCAGCGGCGTTTTCCTTTGCCGCCTTAGCTGCCGCCTCTTTCTTCTCCGCCTCCAAAATTGCTAAAGCGGATTTTTTATGAGACGGAGGCGTTGATTTTGTCAAATCCTCTCCTCTTTTTCCGCCGCTTTTTAAAGCAACGTCCTGCGGAGATCTCTCGCCGGCAACCGTCGAAGCCGTCGGCTGCACCACCTCTGTTTCTTTATAAGAATCGGTCGGTTTGTTTTTCCGCACCACAGGCCAAGAAGAGCAGGCGGACAAAATACCGGCTGACATCATCAAAGCTATACACGAAATTTTTACAAGTTTCTTTGTCATTAGGATTTCTCCAGATTTAAGTTAAGTTAACGCTCTATATTTTTCTCTATAATACCTTCTATCATACCGAAGACAAAGCTTCTGTCAATTAAAAGAATTTTTTATTTAATTTTTTAATATCCGCTATAACCGACAAACTCCCAGATTTACAAGGAATTTACCAGCTTTTTATTTTTTTCTGTTTTGTCCTCCCCGCACCGGCATATTCGGTAATCTCTATCATATCATCTTCTTTTTCCATAATTCTTAAAACAATAGAATCGGAATCTCTCGGCGTGGACACAATCCTGATTTGAGAAGGATTCAACCCGCTGCCTAACAAAGTGCCCTTTAACAAAAGAACACGTCGTGACTGAATGCCCGCCAAACCATAAGCGCTCACTCTCATTTCAACATATTTTGTCGGATCTTGGACAATCTGCGAAGCAAACGCACGTATCCATTTCAAAGTCTGACCGGAAATATCCGCGTTGTCGGGACGAAAAGAAATTTTAATTTCGTTCGGCAACAGTTTATACGCATCTTTGCCTTTTTGAAGAATTTTTTCCACAGCGGAAACAGTCTTTTTTTCTGGTTCTTCTTCCAAAATTTCAACATCTTCCGACGTTACTTTTTCCGCGCGAGCCGCCAACGGCAACAAAAGAGGCTTGTCAAAAACAGGCGTTTCCGTTTGATCCGGCAAAGTTTCCTGTAACCCTGAAGCGGAAGCCAACGCAATACCCTCCACTTCTTCCGGATTGTCCAAATCGACGATATTGGCCGCCCGCGCCTCCAATTTTTCAATTTCTCGCGCCGTTTCCGCAATCGCCGACGCATATCTGATCAGCGACAAATCCGTTTCGGAAAGAACATCGGAAGCCTCTTCATATTCCTTTTCAAGCCGTTGAACCATCAAATCTTCATTTGTTTTTCCCTCGGCTTTTTCTTCCTCCGTGGCATTTTCCACAACCACTTTTGATGTTTTTTCTTCCGCAGGAACATTGTTCGTCTTTTCGGCGACAACTGTTTCTGTCGCTGCCGTTTCAACAGGCTTTTCCAAAAGAACGGGAGCTTTCACGGCGATTTTTTCCTGAACATCCTCTTTTAAAGGAATAAAAGAAGAATCCTTTTCTGTCCAAGACATAACAGCTTGATTTTCTTGCGTTTTAGACCCCTCCGACACGAAAGAGGTGTTTTTTGTTTCCTCGGCGGCGGCAGGCGTTCTAAAAGGACTGTCCTGTTGCAAAAGACCGGATTTGACGGACAGAATATCCTCTCTTACCTCCGGCAAAACATACGTCGGCAGAAGAAAACCGCCTTCCGAAGTAATCGTCAGCATTTCTTTATTATCCGGATTGTCCGGCTCTAAGGCGGCAACGTTTTGAGAAGAAACCGCAGGTGCCGTTTTTTCCTTCAGCGTTGCGGAAGTTTCAACCGCAGCCGTTTTTAAAGCGTTCTCTGTCACGGAATCGGAATTTTTCTTTTCTTCTTTTAAAGAAGAGACAACGACAGGTGCCGTTTTTTCCACAGTTTTTTTATTTTCCAAGGCAAGAT
>CAVDQP010000018.1:6769-14326 GCA_963611245.1 Holdemanella biformis | reverse complement strand
AAATGATATACACCATTGAATCGGGCGTCCCTTTTTCAGACGCTTTAGCCGATTTTTTATTGAAAAAGTATGAAAAAGCTCCTTTTGAATTGGCGCAAACGCTGATAATTCTTCCGACTGTCCGTGCCATACGCTCTTTAAAGGAAGCCTTCACGCGCCAATCGAAAAAAAAATCCTTTTTGTTGCCGAGGATAACTTCCCTGTATGAAACAAACGCGTTTGATAAAACGATAGAAAAAACACCTTTAAGCCCTATGCAGCATTTATTTTTGTTGGCAAAGCTGGTCGGGGCTCGACAAAAGGGAATGACCTCTCTGCAAATTTTGTCATTAGCGCGTTCTTTAAGCGACTTTTTGAACGAATTTTATCAATATGAAATTGATTTTGATGTTTTAGAAACTTTGGCGCCGGAACAATTCGCGGAACATTGGCAACAAACTTTGAATTTTTTGGACATTGTCAAAACTTACTGGCCGGAAATTTTAAAAGAAAAAAATCGACCGGATCCGCAAGCGTATAAAATAAAGGTTTTGCGTTCTCTTCTTCAAGAATGGCAAGAAACCCCGCCTTCCTTCCCTATTGTGATGGCGGGATTTACCGGCGGATTGCCCGTCGTGCGGGATTTAATCGCCTTTTGTTCAAATTTTGACAAAGGGTTGGTGGTTTTGGACGGGCTCATGACTTCTTTAGATGAAGAATATTGGAAAGCCATAGAACCGACGCATCCGCAGTATGATTTAAAACTGCTTTTAAACAATCTGCGCCTGAAACCGGATCAGATACGCCCTCTTCCCGTGTCTTCCGAATTTCAATGCTCGCCGGAACTTGAACAACGGCGCCGGTTGATTTACGAAGCCATGAGGCCCGCCGAAACATTGCAGGCGTGGGCGACTTTTCAATCTGAAAAGACGGAATGCCCCGCGTCTGATGCTTTGAAAGATGTTGAACTTTACACTTACGAAACAATGGAAAAGGAAGCTCTGGGCATAGCTATCAGGTTGCGGGAAGTTTTAAACACCACAGACAAAACGGCGGCTTTGGTCACAACGGACACGAATTTATCCAAAAGGGTGATTGCGCAAATGAAACGATGGGGCATTCTTTTGGACGATTCCGCCGGAACACCGTTCAACCGTTTGCCGGTCGGGACTTTTTTAACCTTGCTGGCCAAAGCGGCAAGCAATCAATCCTCTTACGGCGCGTTGTTGGCTCTGTTGAAACACCCTTTGGCGACCGATAAAATGGGATTGACCGATTTTCGGCAAAAAGTGCATCATTGGGAAAAAGAAAAAAGAAAAAACGCAAAAGAAACCGCCGATTTTTCATTGAATTCGTCGGCCGAACTGGAAAGCTTTTTTAATCTTTTTAAGGAAGAAAAACAACCTTTTTACTTGTTGTTGCAAAAGCATTTGCAAGCGGCGGAAGCTTTGGCACAAAGCAAAGATAAGACCGGTTCGGAACGTCTTTGGGGCGGCGAATACGGTAAGTCTGTTTCCGTGTTTTTAACTCAATTGGAACAAGACGGAAAACTGTTGGGCGATATTCCGACGGCCGAATATCCGGCGTTGTTTGAATCGCTTATCGGCGATCTGTCTTTGCGTCCGAAATACGGTATGCACCCTCAACTGGATATTTTAGGCCCGATTGAGGCGCGTTTGCAAAATCCGGACATTATGATTATCGGCGAAGTCAATGAAGGCATTTGGCCGAAAGAAACGCCCGTCAATCCGTGGATGAGCCGTCCGATGCGCGTTATGTGCGCTTTGCCGTCTTTGGAAGAAAAAACCGGACTTTTGGCGCATGACTTTGTGCATTCTTTTATGACAAAAAAAGTCATTATGACACGCGCTTTAAAAAAAGCAGGGACACAAACTTTGCCTTCCCGCTGGCTTTTAAGATTGCAAACCGTCTTGAAAGCGGGCGGATTTTCATGGCAAGAAAAAACCGACGACTTACTTTCTTTTATGGACAAAGCGGACATCTATGTGCCGTGGCCGAAACCCGCGCCCACTCCTCCTGTCGAAAGTCGACCGACAAGTTTTTCGGCAACGGGAATAGAGCTCTTAAAGAAAGACCCTTACGCCATTTACGCCAAACATATTTTACACTTAAAGAAGTTGGAAGAATTAGACACACCCGCCGGTTATCGGGAATACGGCAACGCCGTTCACAGAGCCGTTCAGATTTTTACCTCTTTGCCTGAAAAAGAACAAACTTTAGACCGGCTGTTGACTTTGGGGCAACAAGAAATGGAAAAAGAACATTTTGATTCTTTTTTCAAAACCTTTTTTGCAAATCGTTTCAATAAAACCGCCGCTTGGTTTGTGCAACAACAAGAACAGCGCCTTCCCTTTATTCAAAAAACCCTTTCCGAAATCAAAGGGACTATCGAAATTAAAAACGATTCCGGTCAAGTTTGGAATCTCAACGCCCGAGCCGATAGGATAGACATCTTAAACACGCCGAGAAACGCCGTTTTACTGATAGATTATAAAACCGGATACGTGCCGAGTATTGATGAAGTCTATTACGGCTATGCGCCACAGTTGACGTTAGAGGCGCTGATTGCTCAACAAGGCGGTTTTGAAGAGCTTCAATCTCTGCCCCGTCCTTTGACATTGCAAAATCCGGAATATTGGAAACTTTCCAATAAAGAAACCGGTGGAAAAATCACGCAATCCGTCGCAAATTCCAAAAAACAATATAAATTTGACGAGGTGATGGATTTGACATTGAAAGGCTTAAAAAATCTGATGCAGTGGTATTCTTATGAAGACACGCCTTATGAAGTGCGTCCGAATCCTAAATATGTGCCGTCCTATTCGGACTATGAAGCATTGGAACGCTTAGGCGAATGGGGCGCGTTACAAGAGGAGGAAAACAATGATTCTTAATCCGACCGAAATTCAAAGAACCGCCTCTGATCCGAAAGTTTCGGCATGGGTCAGTGCTTCGGCGGGCACGGGGAAAACAAAAATTCTGTCCGATCGTGTTTTACGACTTCTTCTTGCAGACAACGATCCGGAAAAAATCCTGTGTATGACTTACACAAACTCAGCCAGCGCGGAAATGTCCGATAGGTTGTTTAAAACTTTAAGCAACTGGGTGGCCGCTTCTGATGAAGATTTAACGAAAGCTTTAATCGAATTGAACGGGGAAATTCCCGACGATAAAACGCGGATTCGAGCGCGCCAGTTGTTCGCTTTGGTTTTGGAAGCCAAAGGCGGTATGAAAATTATGACTTTTCACAGCTTTTGCCAAAGTTTGTTAAAACGCTTTCCGATAGAAGCCGGAGTTTCTCCTTATTTTGACGTGGCCGACGACGCGTGCTCTGCGGAACTTTTGAACAAAGCGGCGCGTCAAGCGTTCAACAACCCCGTTTTAAAAGAGGCGTTTCGAACTTTAGCCGATTATTTGGACGACCAATCTTTAAAAAAGCTTCTGGACAATATGGTAAAGGACGCCTTTCTCCTGCGGGAAAGTTTCGAAAGCTTTCCTGACAAAAAACAATTTGAAGCTCAATTACGGTCAAGGCTCAACATTGACGCGGCCTTTCCTCCCGTCTGCCTGATAAAAAGAGTTTTGCCTGAGGAGCTTTATCCCGAGGATACGGGAACAAAGGACAAGACAACAAGCAACGAGACGGAAGCGGCTTTATTTGAAAAAGCTTTTGACTTATTTAAATTTCAATACATCAACAAAACAAATGAACAAGTCCCCGCAAAATGTTCAGCGGAAAAGCGCCCTTTTACCGAACAGGTATATGAAACAAACAACAAACTGAAAGCTTGGAAAATCTATGATTTAACCTTAGCCGTGGTCAAAGTCGCCAAGGATATTTTGGAATCTTACAAACATTTTAAAGAGCAAAAAGGCGTTTTGGATTATGATGATTTGATTTTTAACACGCGAACGCTTTTGGAAAAATCGGATATGGCCTCTTGGGTCTTATACAAATTAGACGGAGGCATCGACCATATTTTGGTGGACGAAGCGCAAGACACGGGACCTTCTCAATGGGCGGTTTTACGTCCCATAACGGAAGAATTCTTTTCAGGAAAAGGACGCAGTGAAAAAAATCGCACTTTGTTTGTTGTCGGCGACAGAAAACAGTCGATTTACAGCTTTCAAAACGCCGATCCCGACGAATTTGAAAAAATGCGCCACTTTTTCAGGGAAAAAATCCAAAGCGCGTTGGGGAAGGATTCTTTTCGAGAAGTTCCTTTAAACATTTCTTTCCGTTCCACTCAATCGGTTTTGGACCTTGTCAATATGATATTGAAAAACGATCTGTCCAAAAAAGGTATCCTGCTTGAAAATGAAGAGGCTCTTCACATTCCTTTCAGAAGCAAGGCCGCCGGCAGAGTGGAAATTTATCCTTTGATAAGCGATGAAAAAACACAAGAAGAAGAGGAACCTTGGGCTCTTCCGATAAAAAAACAAAAAGAAACAACTTTGGCTTTAAAACAAACGGCTCAAAACATCGCGGACAAGATTGAACAACTGATAAAGGAAAAAGAGATTCTTCCTTCTCGCGGCACACCTATTGAACCCAAAGATATTATGATTTTGGTGCGCAAACGAAGCGGAGATTTTATCAACACGCTTGTCCGTCTGCTGAAAGAAAAAAATATTCCCGTGGCCGGCATTGACCGTTTGGCGTTAAAGGAGCATACGGCTGTGATTGATTTATTGTCTTTAGGCAACTTTCTTCTTTTGCCGGACGATGATTTGACATTGGCGTGTTTATTGAAATCTCCTTTGTTTAACGTTACGGAAGAAAAATTATTTGATTTATGCGTCAACCGTGGCAACAACAGTCTTTATCAACAGATAAAAATTCAAGATGAAGATTTGTATAAGGACTTAAAAGAAATCACCGATATGACGGATACCGTCACCCCTTTTGCTTTGTTCAGCTATGTTTTAGGGAAAAAAGGCGGAAAAGCCTCTTTTTTGAAGCGATTAGGACAAGACGCGGAAGAAGCTTTGGACGAATTTTTAAATCTTGCGTTGGATTATGAACAGAAAAACACCCCTTCTCTGCAAGCGTTTATTCAATGGATACAAAGCGGCGACATCATTATTAAACGGGATTTGGAACAAGGTGATTTAAACGCCGTTCGAATTATGACGGTTCACGGGTCGAAAGGATTACAAGGGAATATCGTCTTTTTGCCTGACACGCGCGGTCGGTTGACAACAGAACAGTATTTATTCTGGCTTAATAAAATCCCCGTGTATGTGCCGAATAAAAACATAACGCCGCCCGACATACAACAACAAAAGGAAAAAATACAGCAATCCGCGCAGGAAGAATACCGCCGATTGTTGTATGTTGCTCTCACGCGCGCCAGCGACAGACTGTATATTTACGGGTATGACAAAAAACAGAAAGCCGCCGATTACAACTGGTATGATATGATTGTTTCTTCTGTTTCGGGATACGATGAAACAAAACCCTACATTCTTTTCAATGAACAAAAAGAGGCGCCTTCTTCAAAAGAGGAGCTTCAAAAACAACAGCAAAGTCCGATTTCAAAACCTGAATGGCTTTTTAATCCTCCTCAAAAAGCGCAAGACCCCTTCCAGCTTTTATATCCTTCCCGCAAAGCGCAAGAAGAACAGACTTCCCCTTCTCCTGTGGAAGAAAATCGCGCCACCGCTCTTTTAAGAGGCACTTATATGCATCTGTTATTGCAAAAATTGCCGCAGATATCTTCAGATAAATGGGAACAAGCCGCCCAAAATCTGCGCCCTGAAGAATTGCCGGAAGAACAAGCGACAGCCGGCGCCGAAAAAGTTTTCAAACTGTTGAAAGAGGACAGGTTTAAAGATATCTTCGGGCCTGATTCTTTAGCGGAAGCGCCTCTTATCGGCAAAATTGACGATAAATTGTTTTCCGGACGCGTGGATCGTCTGGCTGTCAAGGAAAAAGAAGTCCTTGTCATCGACTATAAAACAAATCAACATCCGCCTAAAGATAAAAATAATATTCCCCCTCTATACAAAGAGCAAGTAATCGCGTATAAAGAAATATTGAAAAATATTTTTCCGGATAAAAAAATCCGTCCTTTTTTGTTATGGACAGAAACTTTAGACTTAATGGAGTTGTCGTAATGGATAAAAAACAAATTGCCAAATTATTGCCTTTATTTACATTTTTTTCTTTTTGTTGGTTGACGGTCGGTTGTTCTTCTCTGCCGAAAAAAATGGAAAGATTGTCTTATAAGCCTTTAAAAACAACTCATTTTGTTATCGCCACATGGGCGACGGAACTGACACCGAAACACACTTTGCGCATCTATATCGAAGGAGACAGCAAGGCGAACTTTTTCGGAAAACCGGAGCCGAAAAACAAGGTTGTTCGTCACATTGCCCAACGGGACAAAGCGCAAAACGTCGTTTATATAGCGCAGCCGTGTCAATATATTCAAAATAATAATTGTGTTGTGAAAGTTTGGAAAAACGGTCGCTATGCCGTTGAAATGGTGCAAGCCGTTCAAAGCGTTGTGGAACATTACGCCGAAAAATACCGGATTGAAGATATTGAACTTATCGGTTATGACGGGGGCGGAACGATTGCCGCTTTAATCGCCGCGCGTATCAGACTTCCCGTCAAACTTATCACCATTTCCGGCATTTTAGACCCGAAAGCGTATACCGCGTTGCATAAAGACGAACTTTTATACGACCCTTTAAATCCGATGAATGAGAATTATATTCTCGCCGGAGTGCCGCAAGTTCACTATGTCGCCGGCAACGACGACGTGTTCCCGAAAGAATTTACGGAAGCTTTTGTAGCGCATATGCCGAATCCCGTTTCAGTGCAGGTGCGATTGTTGCAAAGCGCGACGCACGACAACTGGGACGAAAAAAACGTGGAATTTAAATTTTAAAAGAAAGGGATTTTATCCCCCTCTTCAAATATAAAAAAAAGAAAAAGGGAAGCCTTCAACTTCCCTTTTTTCTTTCAGAATAAATTTTTATTAAACAAACTTCACATTCAAAACTTCATAACAACGCGTGCCGCGCGGCGTTGTAAATTCGACGGAATCCCCGACTTCTCGACCGATTAAAGCTTTAGCTAAAGGAGAAGTCAAAGAAATGCGCCCATGTTCCAAATCCGCCTCATACTGACCGACAATCTGATACGTTGAATTTTCGCCGGTTTCCTCGTCTTCCAATTCAACGGTCGCGCCGAACAAAACCTTGTCTCCGGACAAAGAAGATGTGTCGATTACCTGCGCTCTACTTAAAGCGCTTTCCAGTTCCAAAATCCGTCCTTCCGTAAAACTTTGACGTTCACGCGCGGCGTGATATTCCGCATTTTCGGACAAATCGCCGTGAGAACGAGCCTCCTCAATCGCGGCAATAATTTCATGCCGATCCACAAACTTTAATTTTTTCAGTTCTTCTTGCATTTTCGCATAGCCTTGCTGCGTCATCGGAACTTTAGTTTCCATATCTCATTCCTTTCACTTTCGGCCCTCAGCCAAAAGATTTTTTAATCATAAACAAGTATCAAAAAAAATAACCCAGCATTTTTTACAATGC
>CAVDQP010000018.1:0-6707 GCA_963611245.1 Holdemanella biformis | reverse complement strand
GCAGAATCCTTTTCTCGGCGGAGTTTATCTTTTTTCTTTTTCAATCGGTCCTTTTGCGTTTTCATCGGGTGTCTTTTTTCCGGCCTGCCCAAAGGGTGCCCGTCATCGTCCAACATTTGCAACAGCAAACCGCCTGTCACCGGCACGCTTTCTTTCAAGATAACTTTTACCTTTTGCCCGATTTGATAAGAAAGACCGTCATCGGAATAAACGCGCATACCGGATTCGTCGTAAGTAAAATATTGCCGTCCCAAAAGAGACATCGGGACAAAACCTTCCGCCAAAGTCGGCTCTAACCGCACAAAAACGCCAAAAGCCGAAACACCGGCGACAATGCCGGAGAAAACCTCTCCTTCCTGTTGTTTTAAGAAAGAAGAAAGATACCTCTCTTCTGTTTCCCGTTCGGCGGCCATGGCTTCGCGTTCTGTTTGAGAAATATGCTCTGCTATTTTATCAAAAGCGTTTTCCTCCTCGACGCTTAATCCGCCCTCACCTAAAGAAAAAGCTTTGACCAAAGAACGGTGAACCAGAATATCCGCATACCGCCGAATAGGAGAAGTAAAATGAGCGTATTTTTTCAACGCCAAACCGAAATGCCCCAAATTATGCGGACTGTAAAAAGCTTGGGACTGACTGCGTAAAACTATTTCACTGATAAGAAAAGAGGTATCCTTTTTATTTTTTTCCTTTTCTTTTGCTTTTTCATTTTTCAACAAAAGAGCAAAATCCTTTGCCGCAGGTTCGTCTCCGATTTGAGAAAAATGTTTTCCGAGACTTTCCATTCTTTCTTTAAAAAGCGCCAATTTTTCATCGGAAGGCGCTTCATGCACCCGATACATCACCGGAGCGTTTTTTTCCTCCAAAGCTTGAGCCGCGGAAACATTCGCCAAAATCATCAATTCTTCAATGACTTTATGACTGGTCAACCGTTCTCTTTGTTCGATAGACGATACTTTTTTGTTTTCGTCAAGACGGATAATCAACTCCGGAATATCCAGTTCCAGCACGCCTCGCCGTCCTCTTTGCTTATCCAAAAGCGTGTAAACCGCCAAAAGCGCCGCCATTTGATCTTCCAACCCTTCAACAGGCGCCTTTTTATCAAAACTTTCCTGCACCTGACGATAAGTCAACCGCCCTTGAGAACGAATCAAAGCTCTGAAAAAACGATAACTTTCCTTATTTCCTTTAGTGTCCAGAATGACTTCGCAAACCAAAACCGCCCTATCCTTTTTCGGCAATAAAGAACAAATATTGTCGGACAATCCTTCCGGCAACATCGGAACGACTCTGTCGGGGAAATAAACGGAATTGCCGCGTTCAAACGCTTCCGTATCCAAAACGGAACCGGATCGCACATAAAAAGAAACGTCAGCAATAGCCACCAAAACACGCCACTTGCCGTTTTTCCCCTCGTTCGGCAAAAATTCGGCAAACACGGCGTCGTCAAAATCCCGCGCGTCTTCTCCATCAATAGTGACAAACGGAACGTCTCGCAAATCCTCTCTTTTTTCAAGAGGAGGAACCGACATTTTTTCCGCCTCTTTCACAGCTTTTTGCTTGAATAAATACGGCAAATGATGCGCGTAAACGGAAATCAAGCTGAAAACGTTGGAATCTGTCGCCGAACCGATTTTTTCCAAAAAACGAGCCTTGGTCCCTTTTTTGATAAAAGTCGGAATATCCACCAAAAGAACATCGCCGCTTTTTATATCTTCTTTACCGGCGCCTTCCAGATAAAATTCCTGATGAAGTCGCCGGTCCACACTTTGAACTTTCCCGTCAACATACACGCCGACCATACGATGATTTTGAACCGACAGCCGTTTTAAAACCTCACCTTGCAAAAACAACGACTCTTTTTGCGCGGCAAGAAGTTTGACAATAACAATATCCCCTATTTTCAAAGCGGGACGAATATTTGCGGGTTTTAAAACAACCTGTAAAACAGACCGACCGTCAGAAGACGAAACCGACGAAGAAACAATCCCCGCGCCCTGCAATCCTTTTTCCTGTCCTTCCACGGGACGACCTATAAAGCGTCCTTTGGAATCTTGTCCCGTGATTTCAACACGGCACCTGTCGCCAAAACTGCCGGAAGCAAAAAGCCGCCCGCCTTTTGATTCGACAACACCTTTTTCCTTCAACTCTTTCAAAGCTTTTTTTAACTGAACGCGTTTTTCCTCTCCTTTAATGCCGAAAGCCTTGGCAATCTGCCTTTTAGATGAAGATTGTTCTGATTGATTTAAAAATTCAACCAGTTCTTTCATTGTCGGAAAATCCGCCGTCTGTTTTTTCATAAAATCACCTTTTTTTCTTTCAGCATACCACTTTGAAAAGAAAAATAGCAAGAATTATTGTTTATTTTTGTTTTGTTATACACTAAAAAACGCCGACTTTTATCCCTCAAGATTAAAAGGTCAAAAAACTGCCGACTGCCGAGTGCCGACCGTTTTTCATCGCCGTGTGCCGAGGGCAGCCTCCCGACGACCGACTCCCGACGGCCGACCGTTTTTCATCGCCGACTGACAAAAAAACAGAATCCCGCCCGAAACGGAATTCTGCTTTTTATTCAATCGGACTTATCCGAAATATACCGCGACAGCTACCTTTTATACACAGGCACGGCGTTATAAATCGTGTGCAGATAATGATGCGCCTTTTCACTCAAAGGCTTTTCCAAAAATTCTTCATACAATTTTTGAACATCGGGATTCAAATGAGATTCCCTTTGTTTCGATTGATGATCGTCTTTGACTAATCCTTGAGTTCTTAAAGCGCGCACTTCGTTTGTCACGCCGACAGGCTGTCCGCCGCCGCCGATACACCCGCCCGGGCACGCCATGACTTCAATGAAATGATACGGTGGCTCTTCGCCTTTTTCTTTGGCTTCCCGAACAACGGACAACAGTTTGTTCACATTACCTGTTCCGTGCGCCACAGCAATTTTCAATGTTTTGCCGTTCAAATCCACCTGCATTTCTTTAATGCCTTTGTCGATGCCTCGAACAGGTAAAATATCCACGTCTTTCATTTCTTTTCCGGTCACCAGATAATGAGCAGTTCGAAGAGCCGCCTCCATCACGCCGCCGGAATATCCGAAAATCGTTCCGGCACCGGAATATCCGCCCAAAGGAGAATCCGCCTCTTCATCTTCCAGTTTATCAAATTCAATTCCCGCTTGTTTAATCATTCGAGAAATTTCTCTGGTTGTCAAAGAAACGTCAACATCTTGCCAACCGCTGGAAAACATTGTTTCATTTCGGCGGATTTCATACTTTTTCGCCGTGCACGGCATCACGGAAACGACAACGATTTTTTCAGGATCGATACCCATTTTTTCCGCATAATAAGTCTTTGTCAACACGCCGACAATTTCATGAGGAGATTTGCACGTTGAAAAATGTTCTATCATATCCGGATAGTATTTTTGCATATAATCGACCCAAGCCGGACAACAGCTGGTAATCAACGGCAATTTATCCTGATTTTTCGTCAAACGTTCCACCAGTTCGCTGCCCTCTTCCATAATCGTCACATCGGCGCCGAAATTCGTATCGAACACGGCCTTAAACCCTAACCGGCGTAAAGCGGAGTACAGCTTTTTAGTGCTCAATTCTCCAGGACGTTTTCCGAACGCTTCACCGATAGCCACACGGACCGCCGGCGCTATCTGAACAACGCAGTATTTTTCCGGATCCATCAAAGCGCGCCAAACCCGTCCCGTATCGTCATATTCCGTCAAAGCCCCCGTCGGGCAGTGCGCCACGCATTGTCCGCATTTGATACACGGGGATTCGTCCAAAGGAATATTTCCCGCGACGGAAATATGATTTTTCATACCTCTGTTCAAAAAACATAACGCCCACACATCTTGGACATTTTGGCATACTTGAACACAACGACCGCACAGAATGCATTTTCTCGGATCCAAAACAATTGTCCTTGTCGACGTGTCCAACGGCGCTTCATCATGAGACAAGGCGATTTTTTTGAAGTTATCCTGACGGAAACCGAAATCGGAAGCCTTTTTGCGCAATTCGCAGTTTTCATTTTTCAAACACGTCAGGCATTCGTTCGGGTGCCGGCTTAAAATCAGCTTTAAAACCGTTCTTCTTTCATTGATGATTTCCGGATCTCGGGTTAAAACCTCCATACCTTCCGCAACAGGCGTGCAACAAGAACGCACCATTCGTCCGTTCACTTTCACAATACACAACCCGCAAGCCGCCGTCGGTTCCAAATCCGGATGATAACAAAGAGTCGGGATATCCACCTGAACTTTTTTAGCAGCGTCCAGAATCGAGGTGCCGGCTTCAACTTCCACATCAATATGATCTATTTTTAATTTTACCATTTTTTCACCTCTTTACTTTCCGGTTTTGCAAGTTGAACAGTTATGACATTCCGTCGGCAAACATTCCCTTCTCGGAGGCGAAACCAGCGGTAAATCGTCTTTTTTGCTTTCATCTTCGGGCACTTTGTTCAAAAGAGCTTCATACTCTTCTCTGAAAAAGCGCAGAGTCGACAACACCGGATTCGGCGCCGTCTGTCCCAAAGCACACAGAGAAGCTTTTTTCATCACCTCGCCGATTTCAAGAAGTTCCTCTATATCATCCCTGTTTCCTTTGCCGGCAGCGATTTTATTCATCAGTTGCAACATTTGGAAACCGCCGATACGGCACGGAGCGCATTTTCCGCAAGATTCATCGACCGCGAACGATAAATAAAACTTTGCAATTTCCACCATACTGTCGTCTTGATCCATTACAATCATACCGCCGGATCCCATCATGGAACCGATTTTCTTCAACTCTTCGTAACAAATCGGCATATGCAACATTTGAGAAGGAATAACACCGCCGGAAGGACCGCCCGTCTGAACGGCTTTAAATGGTTTTCCGGAGCTGGTCCCGCCGCCGATTTCATTGACAATTTCGTCCAATGTCGTGCCCATCGGCACTTCCACCAAACCGCTGTGATTGACTTTTCCCGTCAAGGCGAACACTTTTGTTCCCTTGCTGGTTTGAGTGCCGACGGAGTTAAAAAATTCCGCCCCTTTTCGGATAATCACCGGCACGTTTGCCAACGTTTCGACATTGTTAATGGCAGATGGTTTTCCGAAAAGCCCCTTTTCCGTCGGATAAGGCGGCCTTGGGTGCGGGGTGCCGCGTTTGCCTTCCAAAGATTCCATCAAAGCGGTTTCTTCGCCGCACACGAAAGCGCCGGCGCCGTAACGCAAATCCGCCATAAAGGAAAAGCCGCTTCCTAAAATATTTTTACCTAACAAGCCGTATTTTTTAGCCTGTTTCAAAGCCAGCTCAACCCGTTGAATCGCCAAAGGATATTCCGCTCTGACATAGAACCACCCGTGTGTTGCTCCCGTCGCGTAAGCGGCAATCATCATGCCTTCCAAAACAGCGTGAGAGCCGCCGCCTAAAATACAAGCGTCCATATACGCCCCGGGATCGCCCTCGTCCCCGTTGCAGATGACGAACTTTTCTCCGTCAACGGGCGCGGAAGCCGCCAGCAGATCCCATTTTTTTGCCGTCGGGAAACCACCGCCGCCCCGTCCTCTTAAACCGCTGTCGGCGATAACTTTTCGCACCTGTTCCGGCGTCATGGTATCAATGACTTTCAAAAAAGCCTGATAGCCGCCGTTTGCCAGATATTCGCCGAAATCTTCCGGATCGGAATGTCCCAAAGATTCCAAAACAACCTTTTTTTGCTTTGTAAAGAACGGTAAATCCAAAGAAAGTTCTTTTTCTTTCAGAAAACTGTTCACTTCAAAGGTTTCCCCTTTTTTCAGCATTAAAGCCGGCACCAAATGTTCGGCCACAATCAAACGCGCCAGCATATCGTCCACGTGCTTATACAAAAAAGGCTTCTGTCCTTTAATTTCAATCCGCGCCAAAGGGCCGTTGGCGCACAATCCCATGCAGCCGGTCGACACCATACGCACTTTGTCTTGCAGACCGTAAATTTCCAAAGAATGACGAAAAGCGTCGATAACGTTGCCGGCGCCGCCGGAATGACACCCTGTGCTGTTGCACGTATAAATCGCCGCCTCGTAAGAATCTTTTTTCTGTAAAAATTCCTCTTTCATCCGGATCAGATTTTGACGCTGCTGTTCATAAACTTTTTTCAGTTTTTCATTCAGTTCAACGGAATTTTCAACCATTATGCGGCTCCCTGTTCTGTTTGTTCTTGTTTTTGCGTATCGGAAGATTGTTCTTTATTGTCTTTTTGATTGTCTGCCTTATCCCGCCACTCTTTAATAATCGCCGGAACATCAGCTACAGACACGCGCCCGTAAGTTTTTCCGTTCACCACGACAACCGGCGCCAATCCGCAACACCCCAAGCAACGGACAACCTGTAAATGAAACAGCTTATCAGGAGTGGTTTCCCCCGCTTTGATTTTTAAAGCATCGGAAAAAGCTTGTAAAACAGAGGTAGAGCCTTTAATATGACACGCCGTGCCATCACACAGAGAAACAATATATTTCCCAGGCGATTCAAGCTTAAAGAAATTATAGAAAGTTAAAACTTCATAAATTCTAGCCAAAGCCACGCCCATTTCTTCGGCCACGACTTTTGCATGTTCCCAAGGAATATAGCCATACATTCCTTGAATTTCGTGCAACGCCATAATCAAAGCGCCACGTTTGTCTTTCCATTTTTTTACCGCTTTACGGGTTATTTCAAGGC
>CAVDQP010000017.1:9751-14384 GCA_963611245.1 Holdemanella biformis | reverse complement strand
GTCCAAAACCGCTCAGAAAAAAAACGATACAAAAGAAAAATCTTTTGCCTCGTTGGAAAAAAGCGAAAAATTTTCAATGCCTCCCGTTGATTTTTTGATGTTGCCTTCCGGCGGTAAAAAAACAAGCCTCTCTCAAGAGACGTTGGAAAAAAACGCCAAGCGTTTGGAAAGTGTTTTAGATGAATTCGGCGTCAAAGGAACCATTGTTCGTATTCAACCCGGTCCGGTGGTGACTTTGTATGAATTGGAATTGTCGGCGGGTATTAAAACGGCGCGCGTTATCGGGTTGGCGGAAGATATCGCTCGGGTGATGAGCGTGGTTTCGGTGCGAATCGCCGTTATCCCCGGACAAAGTGAAATCGGTATAGAAATGCCGAACGAAAAAAGAGAAATCGTTTATTTAAGAGAATTGATAGACACTAAGGAATATCGGGAAAATAAAACGACTCTTCCGCTTATTTTGGGAAAGGATATTGCCGGCGCGCCCGTTTTTGCGAATTTAGCAAGTATGCCTCACCTTTTGGTCGCCGGAACGACCGGTTCCGGAAAATCCGTTGCCGTGAATACCATGATTCTTTCGTTATTGTATCGATTTACGCCGCAGCAGTGTCGTATGATTATGATTGATCCTAAAATGCTGGAACTGTCGGTGTATAACGGCATTCCTCATTTAATGATTCCGGTGGTGACAGAGGCGCCGAAGGCAGTGATGGCGTTAAAGTGGGCCGTTCGGGAAATGGAAGACCGCTATCGCGCGATGAGCCAAATGGGCGTCAGAAATATTGAAAATTACAATGCCAAACTCAAGGAAGCTTTAGCGTCCGGCAAAACGTTGACTCGGACGGTTCAAACAGGATTTGATCCGGAAACGGGGCGTCCCGTCATTGAAACGCAACAGTTGGATTTAACGCCGCTGCCTTACATTGTGATTATTGTTGATGAAATGGCGGATTTAATGTTGGTGGCCGGAAAAGATGTGGAAGCGGCGATTCAGCGGCTGGCGCAGATGGCTCGGGCGGCCGGTTTGCACTTGATTATGGCGACGCAAAGACCGTCCGTCGATGTGATTACCGGCACGATTAAAGCCAACTTCCCGACTCGAATCAGTTTTCAGGTGACTTCCAAAATCGACAGCCGAACCATTTTGGGTGAACAAGGGGCGGAACAGCTTTTAGGCAAAGGAGATATGCTGTTTATGGCGGCCGGTCACAAACCGCGTCGGGTGCACGGACCGTTTGTCAGTGATGATGAAGTTGAAAAAGTGGTGGCGTTTTGGTCAAGTCAAGGCGAACCCGATTATGTGACGGCGATTGTTGACGAACAAAGCTCTGAGAAAAAAGGCGGCTTTGCCGGTATGGGAGAGGAGGCTTCTTGTGAAGAAAACAGCCTTTACGATCAAGCGGTGAATATTGTGATTCGGGATAGAAAAGCGTCTACCAGTTATATTCAACGTCAATTAAAGATAGGGTATAACCGCGCGGCCGATTTAATGGACAGAATGGAGGCAGAAGGCGTTGTCAGCGCGCCGAACGCCACCGGCAGAAGGGAAGTTTTGGCGCCGGATCCGAATGAGCCATAAAGGAAAACACAGGCGCTTTGGTATTTTATCGGACGCCTTGCGGAAAAAAAAGAGGTGTCGGCGTCGTTGTGGCGGTAAATCTTTGGAAGCTCTTGCCAAATGCAAAAAGAGTCTTTAAATGTATAAAAAAGGTCAGAGGAAAAATCAGAATGAAAAAAATGTATGCTTTTGTTTTTATCGGGTTGTTGGGAGTGTGGTCGGTTCCGGTTCGGGCGGAAGTGCCGCAGGAGCTGAAAACACCGAGTAACAATCAAATTTTGGCAAAAGTGGAAAGACTTTTAAATTCCGTCAAAACGATGCAAAGCAAGTTTGTGCAGTTTAACTCCGTTGACGACGCCAATTTGATAGACGGCACGTTTTATTTGTCTCGTCCGAATAAAATGCGTTTGATTTATAATCCGCCGGTGGAGTTGGAGTTTGTCGCCGATGGCAAAAGTTTGATTTATCATGATAAAACGTTTGACCAAATCACGCATTTAAGCTTGGACGAAACGCCGGCTTCCATTTTATTAAAAGAAAAGTTTTCTTTTGACGATCCGTCGGTTTTGGTGACGGATATCCGCGAAATCCTTGATGATTATGAAATCACGGCGGTTCAAAAAGACAATCCCGCGTTGGGCAGTATTACCTTAGTTGTGACAAAACAGCCCGTTTCATTGCGTCAATGGGATATTTTGGACGCGCAAGGAATAAAAACATCGATTGCTTTGTATGACAATCAATATAATGTGCCGGTGGATTCTTCCTTGTTTGTGTTTAAAGATCCACGCATGAAAAAAAATACCGGAGATTTAACAAAGCGTCGCGGCAGATAGATCTTTCTTTTGAAAAGGGGAACAAAGAGTTTTTTGCTGTTGGTCGCCCTTTTTAAAGAGGGCTTAAAAGGGGGAAAATTCTGTGAAAAAAAATGTTTTGTTCTTTTTCTTTTTTTTATTGTCGGCGGGGTATGCTTTGATGGGACAGGCGCAAAGCTATGCTTCTTTGGACCGAGAGGCGCAGAATGTCCCCGCGATGTATGAACAAAACAAAAAAACGCTTGTGAAATATCTGATGTCTTTTGCAAAAAATGATACGGAAAAGGCGCGTATTCTGGCGGCTTGGATTGTTTTTAACGTTGATGAAAACAAATTTAAGTCTTCCAGAGAGAAAAAAAAAACGAATCGAGGCCGCGCGGCGCCGGTTCTTTCTTCGGGCGATACCTTTATTTCCAGAATCGGCAACAGTGATGATTTCGCCGAGCTTTATCAGGAGTTGGGAGAATTGGCCGGTCTGCAGGTCGCTGTGATACAGGGATACGCCGGATACAATGTTTCCGGTCGGAATTATCTGCAAAACAAGCACACGTGGAACGCCGTCAAAATAGACGGGCAGTGGCATCTTTTGGATATTGATTGGGCGATGAAAGGAACTTCTTTCGGGGCAAATATGAGAAATTTAGCCTTGTATGAAGAAGAAGTGGAACGGCGCGGAGATTTGTCGTATTCTTTATCCCGTCGAGGGCGTTCCAATAAATCTTTTGACGGTCGTTGGTTTTTCACCAATCCTTACACAATGATAAAAACGCATATTCCGCTTCAAGAATCGTGGCAGCTCCTGCCCGTTCCGAAAAATTTCAGCTTTACGAAGCAAGGTTCTTAAAAAAAATCTGTTTTTTTTGGGGGCTGAACCTGCGGTCAAAAAGGCGGAAAAAAATTTTTTTCAGGTAAAAAGGTTATTCGTTGAGTTGATTGAAATACGAATCAACCGCTTTGACGAATGCGGTCGCCAATTTTTCCCGATAAGAGGCTTGTTTTAAAAGTTTTTCTTCCTCTTTATTCGACAAATACCCCATTTCTACAAGGACGGAAGGAATACTGGGGGATTTCAGCACAAAGAAGCCGGCGAATCGATGCGCGTCCGGAACAAGAGCCACTTTTTTACGCATTTGTTCAACTAAAAGCGAAGCAAAAGTCGATGATTTATCCATGGTGTCTCTTTTGGCCAAATCAATCAAAATATTGCTGACTTCTTTTGTTTCGTTGGATAAATCAATGCCTAAAATAATATCCGCTTTGTTTTCTCTTTCGGCCAAAGCCGCCGCTTCTCTGTCGGACGCCGTTTCGGAAATGGTGTAAACGGACAAACCGCGCGCTTTTTTGTTACTGACGGCGCTGTCCGCGTGAAAAGAGGCGAATAAATCCGCCTCATGCCTATGGGCAATTTGTATTCTTTGAGGTAAAGTTAAAGAAATGTCTTTGTCTCTGGTTAAAAAAACGCGATATTTCCCCGTTTCCAAAAGCTGTCGCCGAACTTCTTTCGCCATGGCCAGCGTTAAATGCTTTTCATACTGGCCGGATATCCCGATGGCTCCGGGGTCTTTTCCTCCGTGGCCCGCGTCAATGACGATAATGGGTTTTTCGCTTTCGTTTTTTTTCTTCTTGGCTCCGGCCGCCAAGGAAACGGAATTTTGCAAAACGACCGATTTCATGGTCCCAAACGGCTGAAAAGCAATAATTTGAGCTTTGGTCGCCGGCTTGAAATCAAGCACAAAACGCCATAAAAAACCGCTTTGAGGCGCCAGATAAAACGCTTTTTGAGGCAGAATGTCGTCCGATAATTCCAAAACGACTCGCGTGTTGGTCTTGTGAATCGTTCCGATTCTCAAATCTTTAACGCCTTTTTTCAATCCGGCGGTTTTTTGTTTTAAGTCGGCGGGATAGGTGGTGTTTTCAAAATCAATCAAGATACGATTCGGATTCGGTAAAATGGAAATATAGTAAGGGACTTCTTTGTTCAAGTCGGCGACGAAACGAACAGAGTTATCCGCGTGAACGGCCATGCGTATTTGCTTTAATTCCGCAGATTCGGCAAAGGCGCTGTTGGCACCGATGTGGGTGAGCAGACTGAAGAAAAAAACAAAAAAACAAAAAAGTTTTTGAATACCAATCATCTTTAATCCAAAAAAAATCAATAAAGCCATCATAATATAGTTGTTCTTTTTTTAACAGAGGTTTATTGTATTTTTAAAGTAAAAAGATTTTTGCTTTTATCGGTAAACCCTTTGACGCTTTTTTT
>CAVDQP010000017.1:0-9678 GCA_963611245.1 Holdemanella biformis | reverse complement strand
TTTTTGAGGCGAAAAAAAAGGTGCGTCGGGCAAAAAAGCTTTTTACGGCGCAACAAGTTTTATTTTAACAAGGGAAAAGTTTTGGAACTTATATTTTTAAATCAAAAATTTTCAAAACAGCGCTGGTGTCAACCGGCTCTTTTTCCTATGCTTTTCCTTTCGAAGGCGTTGGGTTGCCTTCGATGCACTATTTTGGAGTTTAAAATTTCATGTCAAAGAAAATGCTTATTGATGCCACGCATCAGGAAGAAACCCGCGTGGTTATCGTTCAGAACAATAAAATACAGGACTTAGATGTAGAAACATCGATTAAAAAACAAATTAAAGGAAATATTTATTTGGCGAAGGTTATCCGAGTGGAACCTTCTCTTCAGGCTGCTTTCGTGGATTACGGCGGAAACAGACACGGTTTTTTGGCTTTTAACGAAATCCACCCCGATTATTATCAAATTCCCGTCGCGGACAGAGAAGCTTTGAAAAAAGAAATTAAAGATCGGGAAAAAGAGCAGGAAGAAAAGAAAGACGAATCTTCTTCCGCGCCGCAGGAGAAAACACCGGAAGTCAGAAAAAGAGGCCGGAAGAAAAAAGTCCAACCTTTGGAACAAGAAGAACCCGCCTCTGTTTCAGAACCCGTTGTCGATGAGGCTTCAGAGGAACAGAAAATAAAAGAGGCAAACAAAAAAGAATCGGAATCGTCTGCTTGCGCCGATTCGGATAATGAACTTGAAGATTTCAGAAAAATCCACGCTATTCATTTGAAAAAATATAAAATTCAAGAAGTCATTCATCATAATCAGATTTTGCTTGTTCAGGTGGTGAAAGAAGAACGCGGCAATAAAGGCGCGGCGTTGACGACTTATTTGTCTTTGGCGGGCAGATATTGTGTTTTAATGCCGAATAATTCAAGAGGCGGCGGCGTGTCTCGCAAAATTGTGAATTTAAAGGATCGGCGCCGATTAAAGGAAATTGTTGAAAATCTGCCTTTGCCGGAAGATATGTCCGTTATCGTTCGAACGGCCGGTAAAGAAAAAACAAAAGCGGAAATCAAGCGGGATTTTGACTTTTTAATGAAAACATGGTCTCAAGTCAGAGATAAAACGCTTAATTCGCTGGCGCCTTCTTTAATCCATGAGGAAGGAAACATTATCAAGCGTTGTTTAAGAGATGATTATAATCAGGATATTGAAGAAATTCTTGTGGACGGGGAAGAAGGGTATAAAACGGCAAAAGATTTTTTCAAGCTTTTAATCCCCAGTCATGCCCGAAAAATCAAACAATATAAAGGAATTATTCCTCTTTTTCAGGAATATCAGGTGGAAGAACAGCTGGAAAATCTGCATAATCCCGTTGCTCAACTGAAATCCGGCGGGTATTTGGTTATTAACCAGACAGAAGCTCTGGTTGCGATTGATGTCAACTCCGGTCGCGCGACAAAGGAAAGAGATATTGAAGAAACGGCGTTAAAAACGAATCTTGAAGCGTGCGATGAAGTCGCTCGCCAGCTGAAGTTGCGGGATTTGGCCGGTTTGGTTGTTATTGACTTTATCGATATGGACGAAGCGCGCAACAATCACGCTGTTGAAAGAAGAATGAAAGAAGTTTTAAAAGACGACCGTGCTCGTGTTCAAATGGGGTTGATTACCGGATTCGGTCTGATGGAATTATCTCGGCAAAGGTTGCGTTCCAGCTTTTTGGAAACGAATCATATTGTGTGTCCTTACTGCAATGGGCAGGGAATTGTCCGTTCGGTTGAATCCTGCGCTTTACAGAAACTGCGTCTTTTGGAAGAATCTGCTCGCAAAGCCACAGGTCGGGAAATGATATTGACTTTACAGCCGCAAGTGGCTCTTTACCTTTTGAATCATAAGCGGTCGGAATTGGCGAATCTGGAAAAAAATTACGATTTGACGATAACCATTCAATCCGATACAGGATTGTTCCAACCAACGGAATACAGATTGGAATCTTTTGGAAAAGGAAAATCTCAACAAGCCGTTTCCGTCGTGCAGGGGAATTCAAACCCGACTCTGCAAGAGTTTAAAGAAGATCGTAAAAACAAAAAGAACGGCGGTAAAAAGAAAAATAAAAATCGTTCGGAACAAAAAAACGAACAACAAGATACGCCTCATCAGGGGAAAAAGACCGGCAATAAAGCCGAAACGATGAAGGATACCGTCCAGACAGCTGCTGTTCCCGCCGATTCGGAAGAACAGGAAAAAACGCCCGTTGCAGGTTCTTCAGGCGGAAAAAATAATCATCGGCGGAAATTTCGGAAAAACAGGTCAAAAGGCTTTACTCCAAAACCCGATTCGGAAATGCCGGAAAATCAAACACAGGAGCTTGTGACGCCACAACCTGTGCCGGAAGAACCCACAACAGAGACGGATAACAACGTCAATGTTGCGCCGGTTGCGGAAGAACAAAAAAAATCGTCCGGAAAGAAAAAATCGGATACCAAAGAGTCCACTCAAAAATCAGACGGCAAAACGTCGGGCGAAAAAAGGAAAAAACAAGGGAACAGATCTCCCCGTTCCGCCAAAAAAAGAGAAAATAAAGAGCTTGAGGTTGAAACACAGTCAAAGGAGGCTTCCTTCCCTGAAAGACAGGACTTGAATGAACCGACCTTTAAGGTTGTTTCTCAAACTTCTTTAAGCGAATTTGAGGAAGAATTGCATACGCAGACAGAAAAAAAACCGGCGACCAAGAAAAAAGGCTGGTGGCAGAAAATTATCAGTTGAACTGGCGGTAAAACGAGGCCGTTTACCATTATGAAACAGATGGCCTCGCGCTATATTTTTTACAAAAAGTTTTCTTATTAAAGATTTCTTATTAAAAGCGCGGTTTTTTGAAAAATCGCGTTTTTTAAAAGAGGCATAAAAAAAGCTTCCCGAAAAAAGGAAGCTTTTCTGTTGTTTTTTTTCCTTTATTTCATTGGCGGAATATTGATTTTGGCAATATACCCCGGGCGGATAAGAACTTCCGCATATTGAACATTCGCCATGGAAATGGAATACTGCGGAACTCCCGTCAAGCGAGCCGCTTCATCATAAAAAGAGCTGCCCTTTCTTTCACGACGGGAATTATTCATCAGGTATAAGACGCACCCTTGACCATTTTCGGCAATACCGCACCGTTTTCTGCCGGCTAAGACATCTTTGTTTTCCACAACACCGCTTAACCCCTGAATCATGGATTTCGGCTGGCTGGATCCGAACATCAAGGCGCCCAGCATGAGACCGGCGACAAAAACACCTCCCAAAATAGATAAAGCGATTTTAGTGGTTAATACTTTAGGCGGCAAATTGAAATCTGCGGCGATGTTGTCGTCATAAACGCCGTAATATTCATCGGATTGTTGAGACTCTTCCTCCAATATTTCTTCGTCGCGCTGTTGCTCTTGTTCTATTCGTTTTATCCGTTGCGGCGGAGGCGGAGGCGCGTATTGAAATTTTTTCGGGTCATTCATTTCTGTCATTTTGTCTTTCCTCTTCTTCTACTTTTTTTCCACTAAACGAATAATGCGAGAAGTGATAGTGATTAAATATTCGGAACCGGTTTCCTGTTTATTGAAAATGTTTGTCGGCAATCCGATAATCATAAAATTATCTCCGACGGTTGAAACGGTTTTAAAGGACGTTATTTCACCTGAGACGGAATCCAACACAAAATCCGTTTCAATTCTTTTGTCCGGTTTAATCAACGGGTGAAGCAAAACGGACAATTCGGAATCTTTGGACATCATTCGACCGCATCTTCCCACGTCAAAACGGACTTTCCAGCCTGTCGGAGCGACGACGAACCCTTGAGACGCCAACGCGACAGAAGCGTTTTGCGCCACCAGCCGAGGCACAATGTCAAAATTGTTTTCATACGAGGAAACAACCATTCTGCCGATAACAGAGGACAAAGAAAGGTCTATCTTTTTCAAACCAAACTTTTCAACCACTTCCTGCCAGTCAATTTCTTGGCCTTTTTGCGGATAAGCCTTGAAAACTTTGACATCAAAAACCATCAGTTGAGGGTCTTCTTTCAAATGGTTTAACAGTTGTTGGACAACTTTTTGCGTATCTCTGGAAAGCGTTAAAATCAGTTTGTTTTCGTCCCATACCGGCGTGACGGTTTGAATACCGGCGCCGCGAATGGCGTCCAACAGCGCAAACATAACGGCTCTGTTACCGGGGACTTTAATTTCAAATTGTAACCGTCTGGATAAGTTGATTCGTTTCAACCGAGCATCGTATGTCCAGTAGATTCCCGCGGATTCGGCCAATTTATCCAAAACATCTTTTAATTCTCCGCGAATATTTTCGCCCGACAATTCAAGATACGGCCCGTCTTTGTCGTAAACGCTGATGTCGGCTTCAAGCAGTAAACGTTGGAAAGCAACATCAACCGGTAAATTCGTAAAAGAATAGCCGTTGACTTCAAAACGAGGCAACGCGTCATTTAAACTGAATAACGTCAGCTTCAAATCTGATTTTTTAATCGGAATGGCGGAAATAATTTCATCTAAGCCCAAGTTGTGGGTCTGGCACCTGAAAGGTGCTTCCAAATTTAAATTATCCGCCGGATAAGTCGTTTTCGGATTTAAGACAATCTGATCTCCGGAGGCGATAACTTGCGAATTTGAGGAAACCTGCGTCTTCGTTGTTTCTTTTTTGGTATTCCAGCCGCAAGCGGTGACGGAAAAAAGAATGAAAAGACTGAAAACAGAAGCTGATATAAAATTTTGTTTTTTCATGGTAAGTCACTTTTCTTCAATGTTTATCTCTTGTCGTCCGGATTTTCCGGCAAAACGGGCGGAGTCGGCGATGATACGGCGCCCCCTTGTTCTTCTAAATTAGGAATTTGCGGAGCCGCCGGTTGAGCGATTCCTTCAGTCGGCATTTGTTCCTGCGGCATTTGAGACCGTGAAGGAACGTGTCCTTTGAAGGCTTCTGCCTGCGTAAAAGAGGAGGCCGCGGGCCGAGGCGGATTCGCTATCTGTCCATGGGGCGGTTGACCTTGTCTTGCAGGCGCAGGACGTGAAGCGGTTGAAACGCCCGCCGTATGGGTGTGAGAAGACGGAACAGGTCGGCCGTTGGACATCGTTCCTTTTTGTTGAGGTGTTCCGCTGCCTGTCGGTCCTGCGGCGGAGTTCATGGGCCGAGAGGGGATTCCCGTCGGTTGCGCTGTTGAGGTGTTTATCGGCCGCACCGCCTGAGGATGTTGCGGTCGCGTCATTGGTTGCGCCGGTCTGACTCCCGAAACGGCGGGACGTTGTCCTGCCCCCATGGGATGCACAGGTCTGCCTCCTGTCTGTGGAAAATGCGCCTGTCTTTGTTGCATTTGTTGAGCGCCTGTCGCCTGTGTCGTCGGCGCTTTTTCAGGCTCGTTGTGCTCTTTTGTTGCAAAAGGATCTTCCAAAGCCACAAAGCCGTCCGGCGCCGGTCCCAGATATTCTTTTGTTTTACTTCGGTCAATTTCACCCAACAGTTCTTTGGCCTTTAAAATATCTTTTTCCTCAAGAGATAGAACAGGTTCAAATCCGTTTTCTCTTTGCATTTCCAATTCTTTTTCCGCCGATTCTTTGAAGTTTTGCAAACTTAATATCGTTTCTTTTGAATGTGTTTCAATAAAAGTATAGCTGTTTTTATCTTCTAACAAAGAATCTAAAGTCGCCAAAGTTTCTTTCAAAATATCAACAGTAATGCCGTAATAAGGATAATCTGTCTTTTCGATATTTCCTAAATGAATACAACGGGCATTTATCCACGCCGTAACTTGATTGTAAAAAGCTTTTTGTTCCGAAAAATTGTTGATTTCCCACAGCTTTTTTTCTTCTTCTTTGGTGAGGACTTCTTCCTGATTGACAGGAGAAGAAAATTCCGCCTCTTCATTATTTTCTTCGGTTTGGTAAGAATTTTGAATTTCGGTTGAAAGTTTTTCTTTTTCGGTTTGTTCTTTTTGTTCTTGAATGTCAAAAGATAAAACTTCGGATTTTGCCGTCAAATCAAAAGTTTTTTTCACCTCGTTTAACAATCGGATACCGTCTTCTTCGAAAAATTCCAACCAATATTCTAAAGTCGGCAATCTTTCTTCGACCTGTTGCACAGGCACCTCTTTGGCGTTATTCAAATAAGAGTAAGCTTCATTCCACGCCAAAAGAGCCCCTTTGTAATTGAGCAATGTTTCCAGATTTTTTTCAAGGTGAGCGGCTTTTTTCCGGTCTAAAGTGGATAAAAAGGCTTTTAAGGTTTTTTCCCAATCATCGCCTAACGCCGCTACAGCCGCGGTTTCAAATGCCTCATACTCATCTCTTGTCTCCGGTTCGTGTTCCAGAAGATCCAATAGAGGTTGAAAAATGTCTTTATCTTGCATTTGAAAATTCCTTATGGTTTGTTTCAGTTACTTTAGCATATCTTTCAAAAAAAATAAGTTTTTTCTTTCATTTTCATTTTTTCTTTTTCTTTTTCAAAAAAGAAGCATACGGATCCGGCCCTTTTTCCGTCGGATTTTGAAACGATACATAGGATTGAGACTGTTGTTCGTTTTCTAAAAAAGACAAGGATTTCGGCGGAACTTGCGTAATAATTTGCTTTTCTTTCAAAGAAAGAGAGGACGTATCCGCCTGCATTAAAGAAAAGGGTGTGTAAGTATCGTTTTCTTGTTGTTCGGTGGTCAAGTTTTCTTCCGAAACGGGTTCTTCGAACGCTTCTTCTGCCGCCGGAGGTATTTCTTCGCCTCCCTCGGCAAAGTTTTCTTCTATGGTTGGTTCTTCGAAAGATTCTTCCGCCATAGGTATTTCTTCGCCGCCCTCGTTAAAGTTTTCTTCTATGGTTGGCGCTTCGAAAGATTCTTCCGCCGGAGGTATTTCTTCGCCGCTTTCGGCAAAGCTTTCTTCCAAAACGGGAGTTTCAAAAGATTCTGTCTTCGGTTGTTCTTCTGCATATTCGTTCATCGGATCAAAAGAGGTGTCCGACATTTCCTGCCAATCCTCTTGAAAAACGGGTTGTTCGGCATTTTCCTGTTCGTTTTCAAAGGAAAGGGGATTTTCATTTTCCTCTTCATTGGCGCTTTGTTCGGTTTCCGGAATAAATTCTTCTTCAAAGTTTTGTTGAGGAACGTCGGTCGTTTGCCAATTTTCTTCAAAGTTTTGTTGAGGAACGTCGGTCGATTGCCATTCTTCTTCAAAGTTTTGTTGAGGAACGTCGGTTGTTTGCCATTCTTCTTCAAAGTTTTGTTGAGGAGTATCGGTTGTTTGCCATTCTTCTTCCGGAATATATTCCTGAAAATCATCTGTCGGCGTAAATTCCTGATAATCTTGCCGTGCCGACAATTCGGACGCGGGCACATCATCAACCCAATGAGATTTTGGAGGGGCCGCCCGTTCGTAAGAAGGATAATTTTCTTTGAAATGAGGCGTGTATTTTTCTTTGAAAGAGGCGTTTTCGGAACTGAAAGACGGCAGTTCGCAATCAATTTCCAATCCTTTATCATTTTGATTGATGGAATGTGTGATGGCTTGAGAAGATGTAAAAGTCTGATTTCTCGGTTCAACCCAATTCGGAATGGGGCCGACATAAATGGGATTCGGTTTTTGAGCGAATTTTTCTTGGGCGTCAATCAGATTGCGCGATAAAACATCAAGCTGTTGTCGTGCCAGCTCTTGCGCGTCATGGTGCGCCTGCGCCAAAACTTTTGCTTGTTCCCGAACCAGCTTGAAGGATTGTTCCTCCATCAGTTTTTTTTGCGTTTCTTGCGCTTCCGCCAACGCTTCCGCAATTATTTTGGCTTGCGTTTCCGCCGTTTTGATTTGCGTTTCCGCCATGGCCGCCAAAAGTTCATTCAACAAGCCGGAATTTTGCGCCGTCTCTTTTTCGTCGGCCGCTTCATCTGTGGGAGAAGCTTCCTCCGCCGGTTTGGCCTGCGTTCGGGTCAAAATTTCCAAAAGGGTTTTGTTGGTTTGTTCCTGACTTTCTTTAATCGCTTCGGCCAAATTTTCCAAAAGAGGACTTTCCGTTTGAGAAACGGGCGTCTGTTGCGCTTGTGCTCCTTTTATTTCCGAGACGGTGTTCGCCATCAGATGAGCCAAATTTTCCTGCGTTTGTCCCAACGCTTTGGAAATAATTTCCGCTTGATGTTGTGCCGCTTGTTGTTGCACTTCCATCATGGCGGAAATAATTTGTTGCGCCGCCTCCGGAGAAAACGTCTGCGTTGATTTTGAAACAGGCGGTTCCGTCACGATAATCGGCTTTTTAGGTTCCTGTTCCGCCGGTTGTTGTTCTTTTTTTTCCTCAGGAGAAGAAGGCAAAACCGGTTTTTCGGGCAAAGGCGCCTCTTGCGGTTTTTTGCCCTCTTTTGCATCGGAAACAGGAGCACCGCCCTTTAAATAGTCAAGGTATTCTTTCAGTTCTTCTCCGCCCGGTAAAATAGGAATGTATTTTATGACGTCGGGAGAAGCCTGCAACAGCATGGTATTATATTTTTGAATAGCCTCTTCATTTAAAATATGAAGTTGTCGGAAAATATTGATGAGGCGTTGAGCTACAAGATTTGTAGACTCTTGTTCCTCACTTTTTTCCTCACTGAACTTTTTTTCCCACTTGTTGGAAGCCATAACTTATCAACCCTCTTTTTGTCTTTTTTTTAAGGGAAAATAATTAAAACAACACGATGAAGCTTTTTGCCGCTTTCCAGAGTTAAAGGAATTTTTTTCTCCGGGGAGAGTTGAAAAGCATATTGATCCTCAATCGCCTTTCCTTGAACGGAAACAAAACGAGCGTGTGTTGCGTCCTCATAGTAAAGCGCAAAATCATTTTCTTGAACATTTTGTTCCGGATCGACAATAAAAACGGCCTTTTGTGAAAAGAAATGCCCCAAAGTCGGCGCTGAATAAGAAACGCCGTAAACTTCTTCGGAATTTGCCAAATCGGACGGACAAACAACTTTGCCGATAGGCGCCGTTTTGTCAATCAACATCAGTTCGTCGTTTTCTTTTTTGCCATAAACATTTACTAAAGCGTCACTTCCTTGAGCGCGGCGCACGATAAGCCGGCTGATAGGTAAGTCGTTATACCCGCCTCTGGGACAGCAAAGCGCTTTTCTTTTTCCCATCGGCGCTTCTTTCAACTCTTGCAGATTGCCGGCCATATCCAGTTCGTAAATCTGAATTTGCAGATCTTGTTCATCATAGCCCAAAGCCCGAGCAATATGAGAAAATTCCTTTTCCGAAACTTCCCGTTGGCCCATTTCGATGCGGTGATAAACGGATAATGTCAATCCGGCGCCTTTTGCCACGTCCAACAAGGTCAGCCCTTTTTGAGCTCTTAAATAACGCAATCCGGCTCCCAAAGTTTTTAAGCCGCTGCCTTCATTGACTTTGTTTCTTCTTTCTTTCTCTCTTTCCCAAGACGCAATAATATCCGGATGTGAAGACGTTTCCGTCACCAAAAGGTCTTCAACGGGGCAATCAAGGAGAGTGGAGATTTTTTCCAATTGTTCCGTGTCCAAGCGCCGATATCCTTTTTCAATCTTGCTGACGGCGGATAAACTGATACCCAAAGAGTCGGCCAACTCTTTCATCGTAATGCCGCGAATCCGTCGGAACATTCTGATTTGGTTGGGAAAAATAATTTCTTCCATAAAGAAAACTCCTTTAATTCAAGTGATTCAAACTATAGATGAGGTCACTATAAC
>CAVDQP010000016.1:10340-14755 GCA_963611245.1 Holdemanella biformis | reverse complement strand
GTATTACGCGGTGATGCCGGAAGCGTGGCCGTCTTATTATATATCTTTGGCAAGTGAATTGCCGCCTAAAAAACATTACACGCCGCAGGAAGTCACCGAATTTTTGATTGAAAATGGAAAAAAAACGGCGCCCGTTTCCGCGTTAAAAAGGGCTGAAAAGGCGTCCGGTTTCCCTCAGCTAAAAGGAAAGCCTTTGACACAAAAAGAGATGGTGTCCGTTTTGTCGGTGATGCAAAGTTTGAAAGAAAAAGCGCTTGATGCCGCGTATAAACAGATGCGTCGGGATTTGAATCGCTATGTGATGGAAAACAAGGATAAGATTTTTGAAATGTTTATCTCTCCTTGTCAGGCGATGTCAACGGCTTTTGTAAAAACGGGACATGAAGATTTTTTATCGGCGCAGGTTGCTTCGGCCGGCCTGTCCGTATCGGAATTTTCCGAAAAGTGCGATCGGATGTTTACGGCTGCGCGCGTTGCGGGTTTATCTTCGTTGAAAGGCGCCGAAATCGGTCGTATTCGCCGCGAATATTCTTCTTTGCCGAAAGAAGCGGTGATTCAAAAAAAGACCTATGAAATGATTTTAAAAATGCACACGGCCCCTAAACAAGATGTGGACGCGGTTCGTCCTTTCCGCCGGCGGATTCTTGACACGTTTCAAGAACAGGCCAATTCAAGCAGCTTTTGGAAAATCCCTTTTTCCTCAAAGTAAAAAAGCCGTCGGCGCGGATAAGAAAATAAAATGAAAAATAAAGTAGGAATTCTCTTCAAAATAAATTATAAGTAATAAAATTAAAAAAGTTCAGCAAGGAGCATAAAAAGATGAATTGGACGGAAGAAAAAGTAGCGGAATTGACTCGTCTGTGGAAAGAAGGGTGCCCGACGGGCGAAATCGGCAAAAGGTTGGGAGTGTCAAAAAATTCCGTTGTCGGAAAGGCGCATCGTTTGGGGTTGGACAGCCGTCCGTCTCCGATAAAAAAGGAAACAACCGACAAAAATCAGAAAAAGGAAAATCCCGCTCAATCAGAGGAAAAAACAACGGAAAAAGCGGAAAGCGCCAAAAAAGACGGCAAAAAGAAAACTCTTTTAAAATTGATTGATTTGCATTCGAATTCGTGCCGTTGGCCGATAGGCGATCCGAAAGACGCCGATTTTCATTTTTGCGGCAAAGAAACTTTGATGGGAAAATCCTATTGCGTGGAACATTGTTTGGAAGCGTATGTCGGTATTCATAAGAATAAATAAACCGTTCAAAAAGGGAATTTAACGCAGAATAAAACGGCGGTTTTCTTTATAATAACCAAACCAGAATAAACCAAAATAAAAAGGAGTGTTCCCGTGTCCGAAGGTAAAAAAAAACTTTGTTTGATTGACGGGTCCGGATATATCTTTCGGGCTTTTTATGCTATTCCCGAAATGCGTCGAAAAGACGGGATACCCGTGCACGCGGTTTATGGTTTCACATCAATGATGATGCAGTTTTTAAAGGAAAATTGCACGGATTATATGGCGGTTGTTTTTGATGCTCAACGCAAAAATTTTCGAAACGAGATATACCCCGAATATAAAGCGACTCGAAAAGAAGTGCCGGAAGAGCTCATTCCTCAATTTCCTCTTATCCGGCAGGCGGTGGCGGCTTTGCAAGTGGCGTGCGTCGAAGAGGAAGGTTTTGAAGCCGACGATTTAATTGCCAGCTATACGCGGCAGGCGTTGGACAAAGACATGGAAGTGGTTGTCGTTTCGTCAGACAAAGATTTAATGCAGTTGCTGCGGTCGGGAGTTCAAATGATGGACCCGATGAAAAAAAAGATGATTACCGATGTCGATGTGTTTGAAAAGTTTGGCGTGACGCCGGATAAAGTCACGCAGGTGCAAGCTTTGCAAGGAGATGCGACGGATAATATCCCGGGGGTCAAAGGTATCGGGCCTAAAAGCGCCGCACAGTTGATAAATCAGTTCGGGACGTTGGAAAATCTTTATCTTCATTTGGAAGAGGTGTCTTCTCAACGGTGGAAAAAGTTGCTGACAGAGGATAAAGAAAAGGCGTTTATTTCCGAAAAGTTGGTTTCTTTAGACGCCGACGCGCCCGTTCCGGCACCGATTGAAAGTTTTCAGGTCCAAGAAACGGATTTATCAAAACTGCGGTCGTTTTTACAGGAAAACGAGTTTAAAAGCCTTGAACGGCGATTGGAAGAGTGGGGACAGGCGCGTCATCACTCTGTCGAAGGTTTCAACCCAAAAAAAGACGGTGACTTTTTAAAATGCGTTCAAGGGGGAAAAAATTTAACTTCAGGAGAAAAAAGCGCCGAAAAAACGGGTCTGTTTTTTGATGAAAAAAAACAAGACGGTGCCGGCAGTTTAACAAAAACGGCGGTGTCCGCGGAAGAGTTGACGTCGATTCTTAAAAACAATCCGCGGCTTCATTATTCTGTTGTGAAAACAGAAGCAGAGCTGGCTCTTTGGGTGCAAAAAATTTATGAGGCGGGTTTTGTCGCGCTTTATGCTCAAACGGATCACCGCGCGTCTTTGACGGAAAGATTGGTCGGTTTTTCTTTGTGCGTCTCTCCGTTTGAAGCGTGTTATGTGCCGATACGGCACGCCGCCGAAGAAGAATTGGTCTTGGAACCGCCGCAACAGACAGACTTGTTTTTTTCCGCCAAAGAAGACACGCATGCGGAACAAATTTCCATTCAACAGGCGATGGCGTTAATGGAACCTGTCTTGACAGACGATTCTATTTTGAAAATAGGCCATGACATCAAGTTGGACGCTCATATTTTTCAAAAAGAAAGCAAAAAGGCAATTTCTTTAACGCCGTTGGAAGATATCGCCGTTATGACGTATTCTGCTTTCGGCACTTCCGTTTCTTGCAAGCTGAATGATATGGGTATGTATTTTTTGGGAGAAAAGGTTTTAACCTATTACGATATTTCCAAAATCAAAAAACATCGAGAGTATTTTCATCAGGTATCTTTGGAACTGGCCGCGCCGTATATGGCGCAACAGGCAGATGTGATTTTAAGATTGTATCGGCAAATAAAAGAAGAAGTGCATAACAGACAAGCGCACTTTATCTACGAATCCGTGGATCGTCCGTTGGTGGCTGTTTTGAAAAAAATGGAACAGGACGGTATTCGAATTGACACGGAAGAGCTGCATCGTTTGGAAAGAGATTTTGCTTCAAGAATGCAAGGTTTGATGCAACGAATATACGAATTGGCGGGAGAGGAGTTTAATGTCAATTCTCCTTCGCAAATAGGGCGAATCATCTATGAAAAATTAAAACTGACGGATCCGCAATATACGACCAACGGATCGTATGCGACTCAAGCGCATATTTTGGAAAAAATGGCGTCAGACGGATTTGAATTTCCTCAAAAAATATTGGATTACCGCTTGTTATCCAAATTAAAAAGCACGTATGTTGATTCGTTTATTTTTCTGACGAAAAAAGATACGCGTATTCACACGACTTTTTTACAGACATCGACAAATACCGGCCGATTGGCGTCTATGGAGCCGAATTTGCAGAATATTCCGATTCGTTCAGAAGAAGGGCGTTTAATTCGCGGAACGTTCATTGCCGATTCGGGCAATCTTTTAATGTCGGCCGATTATTCGCAGATTGAATTGCGCTTGATTGCTTCCGTGGCCGATGTTCACAGGTTGAAACAAGCTTTTACGGAAGGAAAGGATATTCACGCCATAACCGCTTCTCAAGTGTTTGACATTCCTTTGGAAAAGGTGGACGCGTTGACCAGAAGACACGCTAAAGCGATTAACTTTGGCATTATTTACGGCATTTCGGCGTTCGGTTTGGCCGAACAGTTGGGAATCAGCCGGCATGAGGCGGCCGCATATATTGACAAATATATGAAAGAATATCCGGAAATTCATCAGTATATGGAACAAACGATTCAACAAGCGCGCAGATTCGGTTACGTGAAAACAATTTTCGGGCGTCGTTGTGTTGTGCAAGGGATTTTAGATAAAAATGTGACTTTGCGTAACGCCGCCGAACGAGCCGCCGTGAATGCGCCGATTCAGGGCAGCGGCGCCGATATTATCAAATTGGCGATGCTGGATGTGGCGCGGGAAATAGAAAAAAGACGCTTGAAAAGCCGAATGCTTTTACAAATTCATGACGAGTTGATTTTTGAAGTGCCTCAGAAAGAAGAAGAGGAAATGCGCGCTCTTTTAAAAGAAAAAATGGAAGGAGTTGTTTCTTTGTCCGTGCCTTTGGAAGTCAAAATAGGCGCTGCGCGTAATTGGAAAGACGCTCATTAAAAAGTCAGGGAGCAGGGGCTTTTTAAAAACAAGTCGGAGCGGCGAAAAAGTGTGTTTAAAAAGCCCTTTTTCGAATTATCCTTCCGAAATGAAATTGTCCATTTCCGGCAAGCGCAAGGGCAATTCTAATT
>CAVDQP010000016.1:2847-10330 GCA_963611245.1 Holdemanella biformis | reverse complement strand
GATGCCGGTAGAGTGTTAATCGACAAACGCCTAATTTTTTGGCGGTAATGGTTTTAGGCAGATGTTCTTCAAAAAGCATTTTTTGTATGGTGTTTTTTTGATTGTCCAGCTTTCTTTTTTTATTTTTACAACCGACGGGACGCCCCAGCTTTTTTCCTTCGCTTTTGATTCTGTCCAAAGCTTCTTTTGTTCTTTGAGAAATAAGATTTCTTTCAATTTCGGCGGATAGCCCGAAAGCAAAAGCCAAAACCTTTGAATGGATATCCGACCCGAGACGGTAATTGTCTTTAATGGTCCAAACTTGCGCTTCAACGTTCATGCAGTGATGCAGAATGCTCATGATTTGTAACAAGTTTCTGCCCAGACGGGAAATTTCCGAAGTGATTAAAATATCCCCTTTTTGAAGACGATTTAAAAGTTTCCAAAGGCCTCTTTTTTGTAATTGCGTTGTGCTGCTGATGGTTTCTTTCAGCCATTTGTTGACTTTCAGATGTTGTTTCTTTGTAAATTTTTTGATTTCAAACTCTTGATTTTCCAAAGTTTGTTTGTCGGTGCTGACTCGAATGTATCCGTATATCATTATTATTTCCTTTATTTTTCTAATTCATCGCTCCTTTGAAAAAAATATGTTAAATCAAAAGTTTTTTTGAAAAAAAATAAAAAACGGAAGTTTGTTGTTTTGCTGTTTGCCGTTCTGACAGGGCGGAACTTTACGGCGACAGACGGCCCTGAAAAAAGCGTCTGTTCTGCCGTGCCGGCAGAAAGGCTTCAAGGCAATGCAAAATTTTTGAAAAAGACTTTTAGAGGAGAACCGTAAAAAAAAGAGGCGGAAAAACCGCCCCCTCTTTTTGTTTTTATCGTATTTTTATGGTTATTTCTTTTTTATATCAATTTTGATGTGCAGTTCGTCCAGCTGTGCTTGAGTCACCTCGGACGGCGCGCGCATCATTAAATCTTGCGCCTGTTGATTAAACGGGAAAGCAATCACTTCGCGAATGTAATCCTCGTTTGCCAGCAACATCACCAAGCGGTCGATGCCGTAAGCGCACCCGCCGTGCGGAGGAGCGCCGAACTTAAACGCGCTGAGCATACCGCCGAATTTGTTTTCCACAACTTCCGGTCCGTAACCGGCAATTTCAAAGGCCTTATACATAATTTCCGGACTGTGGTTACGAATGGCGCCGGAACAAATTTCATAGCCGTTGCAAACCATATCATATTGATACGCGTAAATATCCAGCGGATTTTTGTTCATTAAAGCGTCCATTTCGCCTTGAGGCATGGAGAAAGGATTGTGTGAAAATTCCACTTTTCCCGTTTCTTCGTTCAATTCATACATCGGGAAGTCCACAATCCAGCAGAATTCAAACCTGTTTTCGTCAATCAAGCCCATTTCTTTGCCGATTTTTGTTCTCAAAGACCCCATAAATTTGGCGAATTTGTCCCCTTTACCGGAAGCAAAAAGCAAACTGTCACCTTCCTGCGCTTGCATTTTTTCTTTTAACAAAGCGACGGCTTCGGGTTTCAGGTTTTTGCTTAAAGAGCCTTTCAATCCTTCTTGTGCAAAGGATAGATACGCTAAAGGCGGAAAACCTCCTTGTTTGGCAAAGTCGGCCAGTTTTTCAAACCACGCTCTGGATTTTTCGGCCGCTTTCGGAACGCGAATGCCGCGAATAGCCAATCCATGCTTGACATTTTCATCGAAAATGGAAAAGCCCGCGTCGGCAAAACAATCCGTCACGTCTTGAATGGTTAAAGGATTTCTTAAATCCGGTTTGTCCGTTCCGTAAGTCATCATCGCATCGCGATAGGTAATGCGCGGGCAAGGCCCTTTGCTGACCGTTCGGCCGTTGGCAAATTCTTCAAAAATGCCAAGGATAATCGGTTCCATGGTGGAAAGAATATCTTCTTGTTCCACATAGGACATTTCCACGTCTAACTGGTAAAATTCCCCGGGGGTTCTGTCGGCTCGGCTGTCTTCGTCTCTGAAACACGGCGCAATCTGGAAATACCGATCAAAGCCCGACACCATCAAAAGCTGCTTAAATTGCTGCGGCGCTTGGGGCAGAGCGTAAAATTTCCCCGGATGAACACGGCTGGGAACCAAAAAATCTCGTGCTCCTTCCGGTGAAGAGGCGGTTAAAATCGGTGTTTGATATTCGGTAAAGCCGATGTCCCACATTCTTTTGCGCAAAGACGCAATGAACTTGCTGCGCAACATCATATTGGCGTGCACCTGTTCGCGACGCAAATCCAAAAAACGATAAGTCAAGCGCGCTTCTTCCGATAAATCCGCCGAATCGCTGACTATCGGGAAGGGAAGCTGTTCGGCTTTGGAAAGAATTTCCACGTCGTTGATATGGATTTCAATTTCTCCCGTCGGCAGTTTCGTGTTGATGGTTTTGCCTTCTCTGGCGACAACGTTTCCGGTGACGGAAACAACACTTTCTAAGGACAGCCCGTTTAAAATATCAAAGCTTTTTTCCCCTTTTTCCAAAACGCACTGTGTCAATCCGTAATGATCTCTCAGGTCGACGAACAGCAAGTTTCCATGGTCTCTTTTGCGGTGTATCCAGCCGGCCAGCAGGACGGTTTGTCCGACGTTTTCTTTTCTGAGCTGTCCGCAAGTATATGTCCGATAACGATTCATAATAACTCCATTTGCTAGTTGACATAAAAATTAAAAATTAAAAAAAGTTCCCGTTAGTTCTGATAACGTATCATAAGAGGATACGACGCGTCTGTAAAGAAGTTTTATAAAAGTTGTCATTCCTTTTTCTTGAGCGTTGGCAAAACCTAACAACAATCCTGCCGTTATCAGGTTGGCGGCAGGCAAAAAACACAGGCAGAAAAAAGGTCCCGCTTTATGCAAGTCTGTCTGTTGCGGATGCAGTTCTTGAAAAACGGACAAGAAGTGATAACAGACAACAAAGCCGAACACAATATCAAAGGAAGAAAAAGAACTTCTTCTTCCGCCTTCAAAAAGAGGAAAAGCCGCCATCAGAATAACGGCGAACAACGGAAAAAAGTAAGGGGTGATGGTGATTAACCAGTTGCCTTTTCCTTGAAAAGCAACATAGCCGCCCGCCGATTGCGTGCCGATATCCAAATCCACAGGCTTATGAAAAGTCAAAACCGCAAAGACAAGGTGGGTCAGTTCATGTTCGGCGGTGGATAAAAAAGAATGCTCTCCCCGCATAATCAGAAAAAAAATCGCGGCATAACCGGCCATGCCCGCTCCGAAAGCCAAAAGTCCCGACAAATGCAAATGAGAGGTAATATAGATTTTTAAGGCTTCAAAGGCGGGATAGGTCAACAAAACCATTAAAATCGCCAAGGGCCATTTCAAAAGTTCGATAACCGAATCTGAAAATATTTGTAAATAGTGAAACATTAAAAGACCTCGACTGTTTTTAAATGGATTTCAATCGTCCCTAAAAAAGGCGCTTTCATTTGTGCTTTTTGTAACAAACGCAAAGGAAATTCCGTTGAAACTGTTTGTTTTGAAAACCACAGTAAAAGAGGGGATTTTTCTTCTCTGGTCCAAAACCAGCCTTTCTTTTTGCCGGATATCAGATCAATATGCAAAGCACAGGCTTTTTCTTCATCGGCGTTTTCATCGGATAAAAGTTTGGACGTTTCCTTATCTTTTTTTGTCTTCTGATTCATTTTTTCATTCAAAGGAATGAAAGTCATATTCAAAATCCGTTTTCCGTCGGCCACTTTTTGCATACCGGAACACGCAGAAAAGGTGACCTGTTGCATCATATCCAGCATAGCGGTTTGATAATCCTTGATATTTTGTTCGGCGTTTGTCGGAATATTGACGGTTTTAAACGGTTCCGCGTCGCCTTTTTGAAAAACGGAAATAAAAGGAATAAAGCCGTTTTGTGTTTTTACCCCTTCCGTTTTGAAAATGTTGACGGACTTGACAAAAAAACCGAGCAATCCCGTGGCTTTTGAAAAAGTGGTCATTTGAAAAGGTTTTCCTTTGTCTTGTTCTTCTTCTTGCTTTTTCAAATGAAGAACAAGTTCCGATTGCATCATGGTTTGACCTAAAGCGCGGACTTCATAAACGGCTTTTAAATGAGCCGACAGATTGTCAGAGGCGTTTTGTAATCCGGCGGATTGTGCAAAAAAGTCGGAATCCGCCCGACAAAATACGGCTTGACAAAATATTCCAAAGGCGAAAAAAAGTAAAAATTTAGTCATCGGTCTTTAAAAACCTTTCATTTATCCGGATAATTATATATACTCTTTTTTTGAAAAAGAAAAAATCAAAAAAAAGAAGAAAGTAAAAGATGACAGAGATTTCCCCCTTTGGACCGGCGTTGATTTTATGTGTTCTTTTCGTCACTTTCACGGTATTGACGGGATTGTTGCTTTTGGTTTTGAAAAGACAGAACGGCGGTCGGTTGCAACAGGCGCAACAACAAACTCAAATGGAAATGCAAAAAATAATTCAGCAGGATATTGTTCGATTGGAACGTTCCGGAAAAGAGGATTCTAAAGCTCTTCGGGAAGAATTATTAAAAACAATTTTGCATTTCAGCGACTCTTTAAGAGAAACAGTGGAAAAACAGTTGGAAAGGCAACGACAGGAAAACGCCGAAAAGCTGGAAAAAATGCGTATGACGGTGGACGAAAAGTTGCAAACGACTTTGGAAAAAAGGTTGGGCGAGTCTTTTTCTTTGGTCAGCGAACGGCTTGAAAAAGTTCATCAGGGGTTGGGCGAAATGCAAAATCTGGCGGCCGGTGTCGGTGATTTGAAAAAGGTTTTAACCAATGTCAAAACAAGAGGCACTTGGGGAGAAGTGCAATTGGGCGCTTTGTTGGAACAGGTGTTGACAACGGATCAGTATTTGAAAAACGCCAAAGTCAAGAAAAATTCCGGCGAGGTGGTGGAATACGTTATTCGCTTGCCCGGTGTCGAAGAAAAAGAAGAAGTTTGGATTCCGATTGATTCAAAATTTCCGATAGAAGATTATGAACGGTTGATAGCCGCTTCGGAAAAAGCGGACGCGGCTGGTGTGGAAGCAATGGGCGCGGAGTTGGAAAAAAGAATCAGAACGGAGGCGCGCCGAATCAGAGAAAAATATATTCTGCCTCCGAAAACAACGGATTTTGCTTTGATGTTTCTGCCGATGGAAGGACTTTACGCGGAAGTGATGCGTCGCCCCGGGCTAGCGCAGGAAATGCAAAACAAAGAAAGAATCGTTTTGACGGGACCCAGCACTTTGGGCGCGTTTTTAAGCTCTTTGCAAATGGGGTTCCGCACTTTGGCCATTCAAAAACGTTCCGGCGAAGTTTGGAAAATATTGGGAGAGGCTCAAACGGAATTTATGAAATACGGCGATTGGGTGGATAAAGTTAAAGGTTATCTGGAGGCGGCCAGCAAAACTTTGGATAACGCCGGCACGCGCACGCGGGCGATTGAACGAAAGTTAAAAGATGTGGAAGCATCAACTTTGCAATATAAACCTCCCGTTGATGAAATATCCGATTTGACAAAACCTGCTCAGGAGGAGTAAAACAAAAAATATAAAGATTTTCCTCACCGAATAAATTCGTTCGGAATAAAAAATAAAAATGAAGTAAAACTTGCAAAATCAATTAAAAAGGATAAAAAAATGATTAGAGAAAGAATAAAAGAAGAAACAAAACAAGCCATGTTGGCGCACGATTCAGAAAAATTGTCCACGTTGAGACTTATCAGTGCGGCGTTGAAAGATAAAGATATTGCCGCTCGTCCGGCCGGAAAAACGGACGGTATTTCCGATGAAGAGATTTTAAGCCTTCTTCAATCTATGATTAAACAGCGCAATGAAAGCATTGAAATGTATAAAAAAGGCGCTCGTCAGGATTTGGTGGACAAGGAACAGGCGGAAATCAATGTTATTCAATCTTTTTTGCCGCAACAGTTGAGCGATGAGGAAACCGCTCGCATTGTTGTCGAAACCATACAGGCGGTCGGTGCTTCTTCCATGAAAGACATGGGAAAAGTGATGGGCTCTTTGCGCGGCAAGTATGTCGGAACGATGGATTTTGCCAAAGCGTCTGCTTTGATTAAGGAAAAATTGTCGTAATCGTGTCCGTTTCGGCGGGTTTCTGTTGCAAAACCGTAAAGAAAATAGCCGGTGACAAAAAAATATCGGAGTAAAATCGGCGCGAGGAAGTAAAAAGTGTCTTTTGACGAAAGATTTTTGGACGAGCTGAAAGCAAGGATTCCTTTGTATTCGGTGATTTCTAAAAAAGTGAAGCTTCAGCGAAAATCGGGGCATTCTTACGCCGGATTGTGTCCGTTTCATAATGAAAAGACACCGTCTTTCATCGTTGATGAAAATAAAGGCTTTTATCATTGTTTCGGGTGCGGTGCGCACGGCAATATTTTTAACTTTATGATGAACGCTTTTCATATGAGTTTTCTTGAATCGGTGGAAATTTTGGCCGCGCAAGCCGGATTGCCGATGCCGGTTCTGAACAGGGAACAACAGCAAAAAAGCCAAAAAAGAAAATCGCTTTTTGATATTATGCAGGAAGCTTGCCTCTTTTACGAGCATAAATTGTTGGAAACTGAGGGCGCTCCGGCGCGAGCTTATTTGACAAAAAGACAAATAACCAGAGAATCGGTCGCTCGTTTCCGGCTGGGATATGCGCCTTTTGCGGGGAATATGAAGGAATGCCTTCTTAAAAAAGGCGCCGAGCTCAAGGATTTGGAAGATCTGGGCTTGGTAACAAAGCCGGATCCTGAAGGATTCCGCAAGCAAAAGGACTATTTTTACAATCGTTTGATTTTCCCGATTACAGACCATAGAGGAAAAGTCATCGCTTTCGGCGGGCGTTTGATGACGGACGGGGAACCGAAATATTTGAATTCTCCGGAAACGGAACTTTTTCACAAAAGCGGCGTTTTATACGGATTGCATCAGGCGTTGGATACTGTTCATAAAACGGGCGAAATCCTTGTTTGTGAAGGGTATATGGACGTTATTTCCTTGCATCAGGCCGGTATAAAAATAGCGGTGGCGCCGTTGGGGACCGCTTTAACGGAAGACCATTTGAAGCTGTTGTGGAGCTTATCCGATGAACCTTTCCTTTGCTTTGACGGAGACGGTGCCGGAATAAAAGCGTCGTATCGAGCGCGCGACAGGGCTTTGCCTTTGTTGCAAGAAGGAAAGTCTTTGCGGTTTGTTTTTTTGCCGGACGGGTTAGATCCCGATGATTTTATCAAGCAAAAAGGGGCGTCGGCCTTCAAAGAATTTTTGCAAAAACCGTTTAATTTGTTTGATTTGGTCTGGGACGGGTTAACGTCCGGTCGCGATTTTTCAACACCGGAGAGGCGCGCCGGCTTGAAAAAAGAAATTCAACGGACGGTAGAACAAATACAAAATCAATCCGTGCGGGAAAATTACGCTAAACAGCTGAATGACAAATTTTACAAGATGTTTTCCGTTCAATCTTTGCCCGTTCAAAAGAAAAGTTC
>CAVDQP010000016.1:2486-2837 GCA_963611245.1 Holdemanella biformis | reverse complement strand
TGGCGTTGTGTGTTTCGGATAAAAAAACGGCTGCTTTACAGGGGGCTTTGGTGCAAAAAGTGATACAAACCGACGATCCGACGCGAGAAGATTTCATGGCTTTTTTGTCGCAGCTTCCCGATTCCAAAATGCTGTTCCCTGCCATTGAAAGACTCAATTACACGCCGCGCGACGATTGGACGGCGGAAAAAGAACTGGACAAGTTGTTTAATCTTGTTCACATTTCGTCGATTGATAAAGAATTGAAGGATTTGGCCGAACGTTTAATCGACGAGCCCGATCTTTTGAACAGGTATGCCGCTTTGAAAAAAGAAAAAGAACAGCTTTTGGACGAGTCGGTTTTTTACATTC
>CAVDQP010000016.1:0-2476 GCA_963611245.1 Holdemanella biformis | reverse complement strand
AAATAATTGACATTCTAAAAAAAAAGAAGTAAAAGGATTTGTTAAATATTTAAAAAACGCGTTTTGTTTGAGTTTAGAGTACTTTAGCGATGATATCTTCAAAAAATAACGACCAACAAATGAATGTTGCAGCGGACAGTTCTTTATTCGGTTCTTTACCTGTGGCTGTCAAAAAGTTGATTGAGCGGGGGCAGGAAAAAGGCTTTATCACGGTGGACGAGCTGAACGCCGTTTTGCCGCCGGCAAAGGAAACGTCTGAAATTATTGAAGATGTGATGAGCGTTATTGCCGGTTTGGATATTAACTTTGTGGATTCGGAAGACGAAATTTTGACGGAAGAGGAAAATTCCGAAGAGGACGAATTTGCTTCGGCCGACGGGGACGAAGAACTGGACGAGGAAGATATCGACGGCGTTTTATCGGAAGGGGGCAAAGCATCCGATCCCGTTCGTATGTATTTGCGGGAAATGGGCGCGGTGGAGCTTTTGAACCGAGAAGGGGAAATCGCCATTGCCAAACGGATTGAGGCCGGTTCCGATTTAATGATTGAAGGATTGTGTCAAAGCGCGTTGACGTTTAAGGCTTTGGCGGCATGGCACGCCGATCTTTTGGCCGGAAAGATGTTGTTGCGCGATATTATTGATTTGGACGCGACTTACGATATGGAACCGAATCGGTCGCAATTGTCTTTGGCGGAAAAAGAGCGCAAGCAGGCTTCTGTTGAGTTGGCTTTGCTGGAAAAGAAAGAAAATCGGCCGGTTGTTGTGGAAAAAGAGGACGAACAGGCGGTCAACGCCGCTCTTGCGGAGAAAAAAAAGCAAAAGACCTGTGAAAAACAGAAAACGTCCGACGATATAGCGAATAAACAGGAATCTTCTTCCAAAAAATCCGCCGCCGAGAAAAACAGTGATAAAAAATCCGGCACAAAAAGCGCCGCCGAATCGGTGAAAGAGGACAAAATTTCTCAAGAATTGGAACTGGATTTGGACGACGACGAACCCGACTTAGATGAAGAATTTGATGACGATATGGATTCTTTGCCGGAGGAGGACGATTTCCCCGATGAAGAGGAATCCTCTGACACAACGGCGGAGGAAGATGATTTTGAAGAAGAGGACGAAGATTCTCCGGCCGTTTCCATGGCACAGATGGAAAACGCTCTGTTGCCGCAGGTTTTGGAAACTTTTGACAGCATTTCAAAAGCCTATCAATCTTTGAAAAAAGTTCAAAACGAACGGATTGTTTATATTCTGAAGGGGAAAAACGTTCCGGACAAGATTGAAAACAAATACAAAAAAATCTGTAAGGAATTGATTGTTTTGTTGGAAGGTATCCGGCTGAATCCGTTGAGAATAGAACAATTGATTGACCAGCTGAACGACATCAACAAACGGCTGATGGGGTTTGAAGGTCGTCTGTTGCGTTTGGCGTTGAACAGCAAGATTAAAAGAGAAGACTTTTTGGAATTTTACAAGCAGGCGGAAGCCACTCCCGACTGGACGAAACTTCTGTCGCAAAAAACGGGCAAAAGCTGGAAACATTTTGCCGAACGATATGGCAAGGAAGTGGCGGAAATCCGTCAGTCTATTGAATCTTTAACCGATGAAACGCAAATGCCGATTGTGGAATATCGCCGCATTGTCGCCACGACGAAAAAGGGCGAGCAGGAAGCCAGTCGCGCCAAACGTGAAATGATTGAGGCAAACTTGCGACTGGTGATTTCCATCGCGAAAAAATACACGAATCGCGGTTTGCAATTTTTGGATTTAATTCAAGAGGGCAACATCGGTTTAATGAAAGCGGTGGATAAATTTGAATATCGCCGTGGATATAAATTTTCCACTTACGCCACGTGGTGGATTCGGCAGGCAATAACCCGATCCATCGCCGATCAGGCGCGCACGATTCGCATACCGGTGCATATGATTGAAACGATAAACAAGCTTGTTCGGACGGGGCGTCAGGTTTTGCACGAAATCGGGCGAGAGCCGACTCCGGAAGAATTGGCGGAAAAGCTGAATATGCCTTTGGACAAGGTGCGCAAGGTCATGAAAATCGCCAAAGAACCGATATCTTTGGAAACGCCGGTCGGCGACGAGGAAGACAGCCATTTGGGCGATTTTATTGAGGATAAAAACATTATGCAACCTCTGGAGGCCGCGATTCAATCCAATTTGCGACAAACGTGCACGGCGGTTTTGGCGACTTTGACTCCACGGGAAGAGCGGGTGTTAAGAATGCGTTTCGGCATCGGTATGAACACGGACCACACGTTGGAAGAGGTAGGACAGCAATTTTCCGTGACTCGAGAGCGTATTCGTCAAATTGAAGCCAAGGCGTTACGAAAATTAAAACACCCCAGCCGGTCCAGAAAGTTAAAAAGTTTTTTGGATAATTCGTAAAGTCTTTTTTAACCCCCCTACAAAACAAAAAAATTTTAAAAAAGAAGAGTCTTATATAATTGAATATATGAGAC
>CAVDQP010000015.1:8254-14940 GCA_963611245.1 Holdemanella biformis | reverse complement strand
CCCTTTCTTGTATTTTGACAAAGACCGGACAATAAAACTTAAAAATCGGCCTCTTTTTATATCTTTTTTATGTTAAAGAAGATACCTGAATTTACTTTTAAAGCAATGTCTTTTTTTTAAAATTCGCTTGCACTTTTTTGACAAGTTTTTTATACTGCTTTTCATGAATGACTTATTTAATGACACAAATTCTCAAAGCTCGGATTATTCCGCAAAGGATATTGAAGTTTTAGAAGGATTGGAACCCGTTCGGCGCCGCCCCGGTATGTATATCGGCGGTGTTGACGAACGCGCGTATCATCATTTGGCTAACGAAATACTGGATAACGCTATGGACGAGGCCGTTTCCGGCTATGCCACGGTGATTGAGATGTCTTTGCATGCAAACGGCAGTTTGACGATTAAGGACAACGGTCGCGGCATTCCGGTGGATCCTCACCCGAAATATCCCGACAAATCCGCTTTGGAAGTGATCTTAACGACCTTGCATTCCGGCGGAAAATTTTCGGGAAAGGTCTACGCCGTTTCGGGCGGATTGCACGGCGTGGGTTCTTCTGTCGTCAATGCTTTGTCTCGTTCAATGACGATTGAAGTCGCGCGCGATAAGAAACTGTATCGGCAGTCTTATTCCAGAGGAGTCCCGACAACGGGGCTGGAATTGATAGGTTCCGTCAGTAATCGGCGCGGCACAAGCGTGACCTTTTTACCGGACGAACAAATTTTCGGCGAAGAAATACATTTTAAGCCGTCTTTGCTTTATAAGCTGGCGCAAACAAAGGCTTTCTTATATCGAGGGGTTGAAATCCGTTGGGAATGCGACCCGTCTTTAATTACGGAAGGAGACGAGGTGCCTTCTTCCTGTGTGTTGAAATATCCGAACGGTGTGGAAGATTATCTGTCTTATTTAATCGGACAGAAACAAACCGTCACACCGAAACCGTTCGTCGGTCGGTCGGATTTGGCGGACGGCGCGGGATATGTCGAATGGGCGATGACTTGGTCCGATGATGTGGACGGTTTTTTAAAGTCCTATTGCAACACGATTCCGACTTATGAAGGCGGCACGCATGAAACGGGCTTAAAAACGGCCTTGACCAAAAGCATTCGTGCTTTCGGAGAAATGACGGGAAATAAAAAGGTTGCGGATATTACAAACGAAGATATCTTGTGCAACGCGGGAATTATGTTGTCCATCTTTATGCGCGACCCTCAATTTCAAGGGCAAACAAAGGAAAAACTGGTTTCCATTCAAGCGTTGAGATTGGTTGAAACGGCCATTAAAGATCCGTTGGATCATTGGTTGTCGGCCGATCCGAAATCCGCCGCTTTGCTGATAAATTATCTGATTGAAAAAGCGGAAGATCGTCGGCGCAAAAAGAAAATTTACGAAACCGCCAGAATGACGGCTACAAAAAGATTACGGTTACCGGGGAAATTGGCCGACTGTTCCAGAACAACATCTCAAGACACAGAATTGTTTTTGGTCGAGGGAGATTCGGCGGGCGGTTCCGCAAAACAGGCCAGAAACAGAGAAACGCAGGCGATTTTACCTTTGCGCGGTAAAATTTTGAATGTCGCCAGCGCGTCTCAGGATAAAATTCTGGCTAACGAGGAAATTAAAGCCATAACGGAAGCTTTGGGATGCGGCCGTAAAGAGAGATACGATGAAAACGGGTTAAGATACGAACGCGTCATTGTTATGACCGATGCCGATGTGGACGGAGCTCATATTGCGTGTCTTTTAATGACTTTCTTTTATCAGGAAATGCCTGACTTAATTCGAAACGGGCACTTGTTTTTAGCGATGCCGCCTTTATATCGTCTGACATTGGGAGGGAAATCCGTTTACGCGCAAGACGACGATGAAAAAGAACGTCTGTTGAAAACGGAGTTTAAAAATAAATCCGGTGTGGATATCAGTCGATTTAAAGGTTTGGGGGAAATGCCGCCGTCTCAATTAAAAGAAACAACCATGGATCCGGATAAACGCACTTTGTTGAAAGTTCTGATTCCGGACAGTCGGGCGCCCGTCGGCACAGAAGATGCGACGGAATGTTTGGAAACAAAACGGATTGTTGAACAATTGATGGGGAACAAACCGGAATTTCGTTTTCAGTTCATTCAAGAAAACGCTCGTTTTGCCGAAAATCTTGATATTTAAGGAAACTTATCTTATTTTTTCATAAACAGTTTTTACGGGTCGAAAAGGGGAAAAAATGTCAAAAATCATTACTATTACAGGGGCTTTAGGTTCCGGAAAATCCACCATCGCCGGCATACTGTGCGAAAAGTTGGGTTTTGAAAGATATTCCACCGGACAGGCGCAACGCAAAATCGCCGAAAAATACGGCATTACGACTTTGGAATTAAACAAACGCGCCGAACAGGATAAATCTATTGACGATGAAATCGACGGTGTTTTTAAAAGCTTAGAGGAAAACGGCCGTTCTTATATTATCGATTCTCGTATGGCATGGCATTTTATTCCTTCTTCTTTCAAAGTTAAATTGGAAATTGATCCCGTTATCGCGGCACAACGAGTAACAAAAGATTCTTTAAGAACCAACGAAGACCACGCGACTTTGGAAGAAACTTTGGAAAATTTGAAAAAACGACGCGCCAGCGAAGTGGAACGTTTTCAAAAGTATTACCATGTTGATATCGAGGACAGAAAAAATTTCAATCTGGTGATTGACACTTCTTTCAAAACACCGGAAGAAATCGTTCAAATCATTTTGGACAATTTTGAAAAATTCCAACAAGAAAACCTCAAATAAAAAAAGAAGGAATGGCGTTTATGCCTGATTTTTCCTATGAAAAAGCTTGTGATTTAACACAAGGGGTGATTTTGGGAACGGACGAGGTCGGCAGAGGTCCTTTGGCCGGTCCCGTTGTCGCAGCCGCCGTTTGTTTTCCTCAATTAAATCTTGATGACTGTTTGGCGGGAATGATAAAAGATTCAAAACAGCTGACAAAAAATAAAAGAGAACAGGCTTTTGACGCTTTAATGCGTTCACAGGCGCTTATCGGCATCGGGTTGGCCGACGTCGAGGAAATAGACAGATTAAATATCCTGCAAGCGTCTTTTTTGGCGATGAAACGAGCTATAAGGCAAATTGAAGAGCAAAACATCAAAATAGGCTTTGTTTTAGTCGACGGCAATCGCCTGCCCCAAAATTGGCCATGGCCTGTGAAATGTATTGTCAAAGGAGATGCTTTAAGTTTATCCATTGCGGCGGCGTCTATTATCGCCAAAGTCACCCGAGACAGCCTGATGGAAGATTTTGCAAAAGAATATCCTTTTTATGATTGGGAAAATAATGTCGGTTATGGCACTCAAAAACATTTGGACGGATTAAAAAAGCACGGCGTTTCTCCGTTGCATCGAAAAACTTTTGCGCCGATAAAAAATATGTTGGAAGAAAAAGCTTAAACCTTCCTTTTTTGTTTTATTTTTTTTTAGAATTTTTCAAAGAATGTGAAAAAAAAGAAAAACCCCTTTCTAAAAAGAAAGAGGTTTTTTGTTTCTTATATCTTGTTTTACACCTTTTGAAGGCAGATTTTAACCAGACTTTCGCCGATTTCCTCTTCAACCATGGCGTGCTCAAGAGTTTTGCGTTCCAAAGACAACGCCAACGTCTGTTCTTGAATATACGCGGCGTATTTTTCAACAGCGGCCGCCGTTTTTTCATCGGTTGTGTCATAAACCAAAGCAATGCGATCCGACACATCAAGATTTTTGTCTTTCCGCAAAGACTGAACGACTCGGACAAAATCGCGCGCGATTCCTTCCGCTTCCAATTCCGTATCCACCTGAGTATCCAAAAGAACCACAAAAGTGTTGTCGGCGGACGCTTGTCCCGTCAATCCGGATTTCAGAACCAAACGCCGTTCAAACTCTTCCGGCGATAAAACCTGCCCAGCAATAAGCAATTCCCCGTTATCATTCACGGACCAGTCGGACGTTTTGGACGCCGCCATCACTTCTTTCAAAGCGCCTCCGAGCCTTTTTCCGACCAGAGGTGTTTTAATATACAGGAACGGATCCGCCACCAAAGCCAAATTTGTTTCCAAACGCACCTGTTTGACATTGACTTCTTCTTCCAACAAAGGGATAAAGTCTTGCAAAGAAGAGGCCTTTTGTCCGGCAATGGTCATTTCGCGCAAAGGCAAACGGTTTCTAAGTCTTTTTTCTTCTCGAACGGCTTTTGCCAAAGAACAAACCTCTCGCACAAAATCCATCTGTTCGGACAAGTCGTCTTTACTTTCAAAAACGTTCATATCCGGCCAATCTGTCAGATGAACGCTTTCTTCACCGGTTAACGCCTTATAAATATAATCCGTCATCAACGGCATTAAAGGCGCCAAAAGCTTGCACAACGTGACCAAAACCGTATACAGAGTATTGAACGCCTGCATATCCTTTCCGTCCCAGAAACGAACACGCGATCTGCGAATATACCAGTTGTTCAAAATTTCAAGGAAATCCGACACTTCCTGACAAGCCGTCACAATATCGCACTTTTCCAGCTCTTGCGTTAAATCTTCTCCCAACACTTTCATTTTAGAGAAGATATATTGGTCTAAAATATCATCGCTGCGCGTTATTTCGGACGCCTGAATGCCTTCTGAATTGGCATACAGACAGAAGAAATAAAAAGCGTTCCACAAAGGAATCAAAGCTTTTCTTGCCGATTTTGAAATTTCTTTTCCTTCTCTGTCAATGGACAAATTGCCCCCCTTTAACAACGGAGAAGAAACCAGGAACCACCTTAAAGCGTCCGACCCTTGCGTTTGGAACACTTCATCGGGGCTGGGATAGTTGCGCAATTTTTTAGACAGCTTTTGATTGTTTTCATCAAGCACCACCCCGTGACAAAGGCACGTTTTAAACGGATAAGTGTCGAACAAGGCCGTCGACATAACCATCATGGTATAAAACCAACCGCGCGTCTGCGCCACATATTCCACAATGAAATCCGCCGGAAAATGCTTTTCAAACCATTCTTTGTTTTCAAAAGGATAATGAATCTGCGCAAAACTCATAGAACCGGATTCAAACCAGCAATCAAACACATCTTCCACACGGCGCATCATGGATTTCCCCGTCGGGTCGTCCGGATTCGGGCGAACAAGGCTGTCGATAAACGGTCGGTGCAGATTTTCCACTTTCACGCCGAAATCTTTTTCCAATTCGGCGATAGAACCATACACATCAACACGAGGATATTTCGGATCATCGCTTTTCCACACCGGAATAGGCGTTCCCCAAAAACGATGGCGACTAATCGACCAATCCCGCGCATTTTCCAACCATTTTCCGAACTGTCCGTTTTTAATGTGTTCCGGAATCCAGTTGATATTCTGATTTAATTGAACCATTCGGTCTTTGAAATCAGATACTTTGACAAACCAACTGGACATCGCTTTATAAATCAACGGCGTATCCGTTCTCCAACAATGAGGATAATCATGCTTGTAATTTTCACGACGAACGAGCAGATGATTTTCTTTCAAAAATTTTATCACCGGTTCATTGGTGTCAAAGACATGCATTCCTTCAAATTCCGCCACTTCTTTTGTAAAGCACCCCTTGCTGTCCACGGGGCAGATAACCGGAATATGAACCGGCACGCAAGCCAAACGGTCATCTTCACCAAACCCCGGCGCAATATGGACAACGCCGGTTCCTTCGTCTGTCGAAACATAATCGGCGCCGATAACCTGAAACGCGTTCGGTGTTCCTTTAAAATACGGAAACAGCGGCGTATAAGTCCGACCCAGAAGGTCTTTTCCTTTCAGATCGCCGACTTTTACCGCCTGTGCCAGTTCCTTTTTATATTTTGCGGCGGCCGCTGTGCCGATAATATACCGAACGCCTTCTTCCTCATAAATGTCATAATCAATATCCGGTCCCACCGCCAAAGCCAAATTCGACGGTAACGTCCAAGGCGTTGTCGTCCAGACCAGCACTTTCATCGGCGTTGTTTCGCCTTCTTTTGCGTCCAAAGTAAACAGCACCGTTACAGCCGGATCGATTTTTTCTCTATACGCGTTATCCAACTTTGTTTCGAAATTGGACACAGGCGTTTCCACCGCCCAAGAATAAGGAAGAACCTGCATTCCTTCATAAATCAACCCTTTGTTATACAAGGTTTTAAAGGCCCACAGGATACTTTCCATATACGATTTATCCATTGTTTTGTAATCACGGCTGAAATCCACCCATCTTGCTTGCCGCGTAACGGTGTTTTGCCATTCTTTCGTATACATCAAAACACGGCTTTGACAAACGGCGTTATATTTTTCAAGGCCGTATTCCAAAATTTGCTTGCGTCCGGAAATTCCCAACGCTTTTTCCGCGTCCAGTTCCGCCGGCAATCCGTGGCAATCCCAACCGAACCTGCGATCTACTTTTTTACCGCGCATCGTCTGAAAACGAGGAATAATATCCTTGACATAACCGGTCACCAAATGCCCGTAATGAGGCAATCCGTTAGCAAACGGAGGACCGTCGTAAAACACGTATTCTTCACGACCGTCCCGATGACTGATTGATTTTTGAAAAGTATTGTCTTTTTCCCAAAATTTCAGCACTTCTTCTTCTTTTTCCGGAAAAGAAACTTTAGCTTCCAATTCCGGATAATATTTTTTCTTTTCAACTGACATATAAAAATTTTCCCTTT
>CAVDQP010000015.1:2399-8152 GCA_963611245.1 Holdemanella biformis | reverse complement strand
TGTCGGCTGTTTTCTTTTTTTTAGGAAAACCGCCTTTTTTTTCACACTATTTTAATAAATAAAAGTTTTTCAACGAAAAATCAAGGAGAAAGAGGGATATCCGACGCCGAAAGCAACATTTTTGTATAAGGGTGCTTCGGATTTTCAAAAACCGTTTGAACATGACCGTATTCCACCGCTTTCCCGTTTTTCATCACTAAAACATCGTCCGCCGTTTTTTGAATAATCGTCATATCATGCGTGATAAACAGATAAGAAACGCCGGTTTTTTCCTGAATATTTTTCAAAAGAAGCAAAATTTGCTCATTTAAAGCGCTGTCCAAAGCGCTGGTCGGCTCGTCTAAAATTAAAATATCGGGTTGTAAAATTAAAGCGCGCGCCAACGCCAACCTTTGTCTTTGACCGCCGGACAGCTCATGCGGGTATCTGTTGAGATACGCTTTGTCAAAATCCAATCCGACTTGTTCAAAAGATTGGATAATCCTTTGTTCCCGTTTTTCTTTTGTCATTGAAGGAAAGTGAAACAACAATCCTTCTTCCACCAATTCACGCAAGCTGAAACGAGGATTCAACGACGAAAAAGGATCTTGAAAAACAATTTGTATTTTTCGGCGCAGAGGGCGCATTTGTCGTTGTGACAAACTTAAAAGATTTTTATTTTCAAAAAGAACCTCTCCCGTTGCCGGTATCAACCGCAACAACCCTAAAGCCAAAGAACTTTTTCCGCAACCGCTTTCGCCGACAATTCCTAATGTTTTGCCTTTTTGAAGGGAAAAGGAGACATCTTGCACGGCATGAAATTTTCCGTAAAAAATATTGAAATGCCGGACGGATAAAACGGTTTTTGGTTTTTGATTTTCCTTGTTTTTATCCTGAAACGCCGGAAAAAAGCCAGCGCCGGAGGGCAGTTCTTTTACCGCAAGATGTCCGTTTTTCATTTCATAGCACTTGTCCGCCATTTTAGCGGCAACGGATAAATTGTGCGTAATAAACAGCAAAGACAAGCCCAATTTTTTTTGCAATCCCCGCAAAAGAGTTAAAATCTGTTCTTGCGTCATCACATCCAAGGCGGTGGTCGGCTCGTCCGCAATCAACAATTCCGGCTGACCGGATAAAGCCATCGCAATCATAACTCTTTGACGTTGTCCTCCCGACAATTCGTGCGGATAAGCGTTGATTTTTTCCTGCGGATTGTCGAATCCCACTTGTCTTAAAAGTTCCAACACTTTTTCTTTTGACGGGGACTGCTGATGAATTTTCATCACTTCCATAATTTGTTTTCCGACACGATGCAACGGATTCAACGCCGTTAAAGGTTCTTGAAAAATCATGGCGATTTTTCTCCCTCGTAAAAGACGCAGTTTTTCTTCGGGCAAAGAAACAAGATCTTCTCCCTCAAAGAAAATTTGACCGGATATCCGAGCACCTTGCAACAATTGCGGAATGCTTAAAGCCGTCACCGTTTTGCCGGAACCGCTTTGACCTAAAAGAACAACGCTTTTTTCTTTCGGAATATCAAAAGAAATCCCTTTGACCGCCTCAAAATCCCCAAAAGAAATATGAAGATTTTTCACTTGTAAAAGAGAAGAATCGTCACTCTTTGTCTTTGGCAAAGAACAACCATCAATCTGTTCTTCCTTTTTGTAAACCACAGCAGAGGGCTTTTTGAAAAAAGGCAGCATCTTGAAGGAATAAAGAGGATTTTTTCGATTGTTTTTTACTTTTTTTTGTGTTTTCGGATCAAACGCCGCGCGCGCCGCCTGTCCGGTGAAAATCAACAGACTGAGCACAAAAGACAAAACAAAAATAACCGTCAACCCTATCCACGGCGCTTGAATGTTTTCTTTCCCCTGACGGATTAAATCGCCTAAAGATGCCGCCTCCGGCGATATGCCGAAGCCTAAAAAGCTTAAAGAAGTCAGAGAAACTATCGCCCCCGAAACAATAAACGGCAAATAGCTGAACACCGCCACCAAAGCGTTCGGTAAAATATGACGCCAAATAATGCGTCTGTCCGGGATACCGAGCGCTTTCGCCGCTTTTACAAAATCAAAATTGCGGGCGCGTAAAAATTCGGCGCGGACAACCGCCACCAAAGCCGGCCATGAAAACAAAAGCAATACCAAAAACAAACTGATTGCGGAAGGGGTGATTAAAGAAAAAACAATAATTAAAATAAATAACTGAGGCAAAGAATTCCAAATTTCCATAAACCTTTGCGTCCATAAATCCGTTTTGCCGCCGTAATAGCCTTGAATCGCGCCGACACAAATGCCGATAACACTGGAACAAAGGCTTAAAGCCAGCCCGAACAGCAAACATAAACGCAAACCGTATAAAACTCTGGCGAAAACATCGCGTCCCTGATCGTCCGTCCCCAACCAATGTTCTTTTGAAGGCGGCGCCGGAAAAGCCCCCTCATAGGAAGCATGAATACTTTTTTCGCCAAAAGCAACAAGAGGCATAACCATAAAACCGTTTTCTTTAATCTGTTGACCGGTGAAATCGTCCTTGTAATCCGCCGAAGTCGGCAAATTTCCGCCGAAAACCGTATCCGGATAGTCTTTGAATAAAGGAAAGTAAAATGCGCCTTTATATTTCACCAACAAAGGAACATCGTTCGCTATCAAAGGGGCGCACAAACATAAAAGCATCAACGCGGTCAAAATCCGAAAACAGGCGTAGCCGACTTTATCTTGCTTGAAAAGCAGACGAAAACGGGAGAAAACGCTCATTCTTTTCTCCTTTCAAAATCAATTCTCGGATCGATAAGATGATACATCATATCGCTGACAAGATTCAGAACCAAGCCCAACAGCCCGAACAGGTATAAAGTGCCGAAAATCACGGGATAATCTCGGCTGACAACCGCCTCATACCCTAAAAGACCCAAGCCGTCCAAAGAAAAAACAACCTCAATCAAAACAGATCCGGTAAACAACAAACCGACCAAAGTCGCCGGCAATCCGGCAATCACTATCAATAAAGCGTTTTGAAATACATGCCCGTATAAAATCTTGTTTTCAGTCAGTCCTTTTGCCCGCGCCGTCATGACATAATTTTTGCCCATTTCTTCTAAAAAAGAGTTTTTTGTCAACATGACAAGCCCCGCCAAACCGCCGATGGTCATGGAAAAAACCGGCAAAACCAAATGCCACAAATAATCCGCAATCTTTTCGAAAAAAGACAGTTGCGACCAATTATCGGACACAAGCCCTTTCAACGGAAACAAATTAAAATAGCTGCCGCCGCAAAATAAAATAATCAAAAAAACGGCCGTCAAAAAAGACGGAATCGCGTATCCGACAACAATCAATCCGCCGGTTATCGTGTCAAAAGAAGACCCGTTTTTTAAAGCTTTTTTAATGCCTAAAGGAATGGAAATCAAATAAATCAGCAACGTGCTCCATAATCCGATGGACACGGAAACCGGCATTTTTTCAAAAATCAAGTCCGTGACTTTTTTATCCCGATAAAAGCTTTTGCCGAAATCAAACAAAAGATAATTTTTCATCATCAAAAAAAATCTTTGCGTTAAAGGTTTGTCAAAACCGAATTGTTTTTCCAATTCTTTTTTTAAATCTTCTCGAACACCGTCTGCGCCTCTGTATTTTGAAGAAGAAGACACACCCGAAAAAGCTTCGCCGGACGCAAAAGCTCCGCCGCCTGCGCCGTTTCCGGCCCCGCCGGCCAACACCGCGGAGGAATGTTCCAACTTATCCATCATCTGTTCGATCGGACCGCCGGGAGCCAATTGCACAAAAATAAAATTCACCAGCATAATGCCGAATAAAGTGACGGGAATAAACAACAACCTCTTGATAAAATACTTTTTCATTGTTCTTTTTCCTTTTGGGCTGAAGCTTTTTCCGCCGTTTTATCCCACCAACTCATCAGCTGCACGCCTTGCATCGGCACGCTTTCCGGCATACCGAATTTATCTTTATATACCAGCCGATTCACCGGCGTATACCAATGCGGTATCACATAATAATGAAATAACAACACCCTGTCTAAAGCTTGCGTCGCCGTTACCAACTCTTGTCGGGTTTCGGAACTTATCAGTTGTTCAATCAACGCGTCCACCACTTTGTTTTGTATTCCGCCGAGATTAGAACTGCCGGAAATCATCGCGGATTCGGAACCCCAAAAATGTCTTTGTTCGTTTCCGGGGGATAAAGATTGTCCCCACACATTTACAACAACATCAAAATCGAAATTATCCAATTTTGTTTTATACTGCGTCGGATCCACCAAGCGCACGGACGCCCGAATCCCCAATCTTTTTAAATTCTGAATAAACGGCAAAACAACTCTTTCCCAAGTGGAAGAGGAAGAAGATTCCAATAAAAATTCAAAAACGAAAGGTTCTCCTTTTTCGTTGACAAGCAGATTGTTTTGAACGCGCCACCCCGCTTCTTGCAGTAAAGACAGCGCCTTTGTCAACCCGTCTCGAAGAGAAGGAACAGGTTCCGGATTTTCATACGCTTTTTCAAATATTTCCGGTGGCAATTCTTCTTTAAAAGGGGATAATCGTTTTTCAACTTCCGCTGTCAAAGGACCGTTGCCGGACATCGGCGAATTGTCAAAATAGCTGGTTGTTCTTTTGTATAAACCGGAAAACAACGCCCGATTCGTCCATTTAAAATCAAAAGCATACCCCAAAGCTTTTCGAACGCGGATATCTTGAAATAAAGCAGAGCGCAGATTAAAAACAAACCCTTGCATACCGCTGGACAAAGAATGAGAAAATTCTTTTTTGACAAGTCCCGTTTTTTTCAACACATCGGGAGAATAAGCGCCGACCCATTTTTTAGCCTCGTTTTCCACTCTTAAATCATAGGCGCCCGCTTTTAACGCTTCTACCGCGACGGTGGAGTCTCTGTAAGTTTCATACAGGATTCTGTCAAAATTATAAAAGCCTTTGTTGACCGGCAAATCTTTTCCCCAATAAGATTCGTCTCTTTTATACACGATTTTCCGTCCCGCTTCATACGATTCTATCCGATAAGGGCCGCTGCCGACGGGGATTTCCATAGATGTCGTCTCCCAAGGAATGTCTTTCCAATTTTTTTCGGACAAAACCGGCATTTGCCCGATAATCAAAGGCAATTCCCGATTAAAAACGCCTTTTTTAAAAGTAAAACGCACGGACAGAGGGCCTGTTTTTTCTGTTTTTTCAACATCTTCGTAATAATAGCGATATAGCGGCGGCCCTTTTTTCTTTAACGTATCAAAAGTAAAAAGCACATCTTCCGGTAAAACAGGGGATCCGTCATGGAATTTGGCTTTCGGATTGAGATAAAACTCTACCCAAGACTTATCCGCCGGCATTTTGACTTTTTCAGCCAACAACCCGTAGACGGAAAACGGCTCGTCTTGAGACGCGGTCATCAACGAATCAAACAATAATCCTATGCCGGCCGGCGCTATCCCGTAAATGGAAAACGGATTAAACGTATCAAAGCCGGAAAAAGACGCCATTTTCAAAGAACCGCCTTTAGGCGCTTTCGGATTCACATATTGAAAATAAGGAAAATTTTCCGGATATTTCAAATCATCGTAAAGAGCCAAACCATGACTGATTCTTTCGTCTTGTTTTGCGTAAGAGGGAAACACAAAAAAGGAGCAAAAAGCCCAAAACACCCAAAACAACCCTTTTTTGAAAAGACGGCTTTGACGGCTTTTGAAAAAAAATCGCATTTTATTTTTTCTCAATTTTCCGCCTCTTTATCCTCAAATGAAAAGGAAAC
>CAVDQP010000015.1:0-2389 GCA_963611245.1 Holdemanella biformis | reverse complement strand
AGGAAACTTCCGTTTCGTCCATCAATTCGATATCCCGATACTTTTCCAAAGAATCGGACGCGTCTACCTGAAACACAGGAGTTTTTTCCTCCTCATGACGAATCGTCTGAAATTTTGCCAGCATTTTTTTCAAAAATACATACACTTGATTGACGGGTCCTTCCTCATAGATTTTTTTCAAAAAACCGTCATTATCATAAGTCGCCAATATTTTAAACAACAGCTCCGCCCTTAAACAAAACAAGCGGCACACCTGCGCCAGCGCCGCTTCTTGTTGCAAAGCGATATAAAACGTATTTTCAAAGCTTTTATCCAAATTCAAATGATGAACAAAAATAATGTAGGAATTTACCAGCTCTCCTTTTTCAAACAAAAGAGCGGCAATCTGATCCATCATGGCATTTAAATCCCCGACAATCAGAGAAATGTTTTTCAACGCCATTTCATTGCGCACTTTAATTTCCATTTCCATGCAGGATCGACTCATGGCTTCGCAATATTCCCCCAACCTTTCCACAGAGCAAATAACCTGTCCCGATTGATTTTCTTTTCTTCTCATACCCAAAAGAAAAATGACAAACAAGCATATCAGCCATTGTAAAAGCAACGGGAAAAACACGGCCGCGATAAACAAAGACAAATCCGGCGCGTTCATATTCATCAGCAAAGCTATGCCGCCGTTTTGTTGAACATACACGATAAACAAGCCCAACCAAAAAAACGACACGGAAAAATTCGCAACCAGAAAAACAATAAATGACAGCATCTGAAAGTTCCTTTGATGAAAAACCTTGCAAAAAGGTGTATTTTTTTTTAACCTTGATGTAAATTATAAAAGAATCGGCTGAAAAAGAAAGGATTTTATTCTCTTTTCAAAAAAACAAGCAAAAACGAATGGAAAAAAGCATGGAATACTTAGATTTTGAAAAACCTGTTTTGGAAATGGAAAGCAAGATTGAAGGGATTCGTCGGTTGAAAGACACGAACGGACTCAGCGTTTCCGATGAAGTGATTTCTTTGGAAAAGAAAATCAACAAACAACTGGAGCAGATTTATAAAAAACTGACGCCATGGCAAAAAACGCAGGTGGCGCGTCATCCGTCACGCCCGCACACGGTGCATTATATCAACGGCTTGATAAAAGAATTCACGCCTTTGGCCGGCGATCGTCTGTTCGGTCAAGACGAAGCTATTATTACCGGTATCGGCCGGTTTAACGGGCAATCCGTTGTTGTGATGGGGATTGAAAAAGGCGAAGATACCGACTCTCGCTTGAAACATAATTTCGGTATGGCCAAACCGGAAGGATACAGAAAAGTCATTCGCTTAATGGAATTTGCCGATCATTTCAACTTGCCGATACTGTCTTTTGTGGACACGGCGGGCGCTTACCCCGGAATAGACGGAGAAGCGCGGGGACAAGCGGAAGCTATCGCGCGGTCCATGGAAAAAAGCTTTCAAATCAGCGTTCCTTTTATCGCTACCGTTATCGGCGAAGGCGGATCGGGCGGCGCTATTGCGATGGCCGTGGCGGATAAAGTGCTGATGTTGGAACATGCCATTTATTCCGTTATTTCACCGGAAGGGTGTGCTTCCATTTTATGGAGAGACGGCACATTGGCTAAAAACGCGGCGGAAAGTCTGCATTTAACTGCGCAAGACCTGTTTAAATTGAAGGTCATTGATGAAATCATTGAAGAACCTTTAGGCGGCGCGCATCGTCATCAGGCAGAAACCGTGCAAAAAGTCGGCGCGGCTCTTCAAAAGTATCTGACAGAATTGATGCAATTGCCGAAAGAACTGTTAAAAACACAACGGCAAAACAAATTCATTCAAATGACGAGAAAATAAAAAACGTTCTTTTTCAAACGAGTCGGAAGAATTCTCCCGACTTTTCTTATCAGAAAATAACATCAAAAAAACTAATATTGGCAATTAAACATAAAACGAGTTAGATTCGGTGAACTGTTACACAAAGCCTGCATTTGGGTTTTATATTTTTCTATATTAACCGGATTTCCGCCGTTATTGTCAAGACAAACCGGTTGCCCGAAAGAAATATTGAGAAGTTTTAAGCACAAAGAAGACGGTAATTTTGTAAACATAATATAGTAATCATAAGGGCTGGTGTCTCCCCATCGTGCCAAAAATTGAACTTGTATGTCACCGCTGATGGCGGAAGCGGCGGTTTGCAAGGCCGATATATCCACAAAATCAAAAGTGCCGGCCGGCAAAACGCCCATGCTGCTAAAAGTTTCTCCGGCATTAAAAACCACGGCTTCGAATTCTTCAACGAATTTATTTTCGCGCACACGTCCCATGGCCATGTTATAACCGGCAAGACCGCCGACGGATAAAACGCCGATAATCGCCAAAACCCCCAGCATTT